>NZ_JBFAOM010000022.1:0-154040 GCF_040675235.1 Nonomuraea sp. NPDC049637 | reverse complement strand
GCATGTGTTTCATGCACTGGCTTTTAACACACTGTTGAGTTCTCAAGAAACGGACGCGTACTTCCTCACCAGAACCCGTTCCCGGATCCCCGCTCAGAGGCGTTCATCTCGTCTACTTAATCTTAGCAGGTCCGCCGATTTCGTGTCAAATTCGGAGACTTGAACAAACCGGACCAAACCTGCCTAGGATTGGATGCCTCGTTTCCGAGGCAACCCTCGTAACTTACCGTGTCATCCGGCACCTGTCGAATCAACCGATTATTCGGCGTGCTTCGGGCGCCAGAGGACAACCCATGCCAAAGCGCGTTGAAGCGCCTCGACCGAGGTGGCTTGTCATCTCAAGGGGCTTGTCCTGGGGCCCGTCCGCCTGATCGGCGTCCGGCTCGCTCCCGGGGACGAAGTGAAAGATTAGGTCGCGATCCGCGACACGTCAAATCGCCGTACGGCAAGCATGGCGGAACGCGGGATGGCGATGCTCGTCACCCGTGCTGCGCGAGCCGTCGTCGACGAAGGCTCGCCCGCAGCCGGGGCGGATGGCGACTGGCTGTGGGAGGGAGTGATCGGCGAGTTCGGGGACGGGGCTGGGGAAGCGCGGTTAGGGGTGAGAGTCAGGCCAGCTCGGATGACGGAGCCGACGGGGTGGGGTGGGGCGTTCGGACGCTCTGGGGGCGGGGAGCGGGACGGTCTGCGCCACTTGCCGCTCTGAGGTGCGGGGTTGTGTTCGGCGGCTGGGCTTCAGCGCGTTCGTTACGAAGGCGGTGACCGGCGTGTGGAGGCGGTGGGGAGGCCGGGACGCCGACCTGGTTGTTCGGACGGCTGCCGGGTTCCGAGTGCAGGGCGGGGGTTCTGAGGGACGCGTATTCTGCCCCGGTGACCACTGCCGCCACACTTGCCCCCTCAGTCCGACCTGCGACCCGTCTGCGTTCCTCTGCCCCTTGGTGGATGGCTTTGGTCGCGGGGGCGGTGGCGTTCTCCGGGACGGGGGCGGCCACCCTGAACGGTGACGAGCTGGCCACCATCAGCGCGGCTTCCCGTTCACTGGCGGGGTTGTGGGAGCTGGCCAGGAACATCGACGGGCACTTCCTGCCGTACTACCTGTTCATGCACTTCTGGGTTAAGGCCGGCACGGCTGAGCTGTGGCTGCGGCTGCCGTCGGCGGTGGCGATCGGGGTGGCGGCCTGGTTCCTCGCGGACCTCGGAAGGCGTCTGCACAGTGTGCGGGCGGGGGTGATCGGGGCGGCGCTGTTCGCGATCCTGCCGTCCGTCTCCTATTACGGGGCTTTCGCCAGGTCCTACGCGTTCGCGGCGGCTGCGGTGGTGTTCTCGTTCTGGGCGCTGCACCGGGCGGTGGAACGTCCGGACGGGGGGCGGTGGGTGACGTACGGGGTGGCGGTGGCGCTGGTGTGCTGCACGCATCTGTTCGCGGTGCTGGCGCTGCCCGCGCACCTCGCCCTGGTGCGGCGTGGGGTGCTGGTGCGGATGGCGGTGGCGCTGGGGATCGGAGGTCTGCCCGCGGTCGTGCTGGGACTGGTCGGGTTCGGGGAGCGGCACGCGATCAGCTGGATCCCGCAGCGGGGGCCGGAGGTGTGGCTCAAGTTCCCGAAGATGGCGGCGGGCTCGACCGGGGCCGGGGTGCTGCTGTTCGTGGTCGCGCTGGCCGGCGCGGTGGTGCTGTGGAAGTCGACGGCGGGCCGTGATCGGATGCGGGACGGCGGCAGCGGGTCGGCACTGCCTGATCAGGTGTGGGGGCATGGTGACGGTTCCGCAGCCTCTGGCCAGGCGTGGGGGGACGGTTCCGCAGCCTCTAGCCAGGTGCGGGGGGACGGTTCTGCGGCGTCTGGCCGAGTGCGGGGGGATGGTGGTGGTTCGGCGGGGCGGGATCTGGGGGCCGGAGAAGGTCGGCGGTGGGCGGTCGCGGGGGTGGGGTGGCTGGTGTTGCCGCCGCTGCTGCTGCTCGCGGTCTCGCATCTGGTGACACCGGCGTACGTGGACCGGTACCTGTTCGTGACGGCGCCGGCGCTGGCGTTGCTGGCGGGGGTGGCCGTGGCGGGGGTGCCGCGGTTCCCGGTGCCGGCGGGGGTGGCCCTCGTGCTGGTGGGGGGCCTGCTCGCGGCTTCCGACCAGGTGACGGTACGCGAGGAGAACGGGCGGTTCGAGAACATCCCGTGGGCGTTGCGGGTGGTCAAGGCGGAGCCCGAGGACGCGATCGTGTACGGGCAGAGCCAGCTTCGGGCCGGGTTCGAGTACTACGCGGACGCGGCGATGCCGGACGACGTGCTGAAGACGGGTGACGTGCCGGACGCCGACGGGTTCGGCTACCCCGAAAGGTCGGAGGTCGCGGCGGCGTTGAAGGGGCGCGATCGGGTCTGGGTGGTGTGGCGGGGCACCAAGCAGGCGGGGTTGCAGGGCGACTCCGTGCCGCGGGTGGCGCAGGTGAGGCAGGCGGGGTTCGAGCCCGTGTCGGTCAAGCATTCGGCGGATCTGCCGGGGCTGACGGTGGCCCTGTTCGAACGGAAACCAGAACGGAAACCGGAACGGAAACCAGCGCGGACCCCGGCGCGGACATCAGCCCGAAAGTAGGACGGGCGGGGCATCCCGGCGGCCCGCTTCGCCATGCGGCAGTGGGCCGCGCAGGGCTCGCCTCGCCATACGACAAGTGGACCCCGCAGGGTTCGTCCAGATATACGGAAGGCGGGCCCCGGAGGACCCGCCTTGCCATACGACAAGTGAACCGCGCAGGGCTCGTCCAGGCATACGGAAGGCGGGCCCCGGAGGGCCCGCCTCGTCGGTCGGGATCAGGCGACCTCGACACCGCCGATCGACTTCTTGCCGCGGCGCAGGACCATGAACCGGCCCGCCAGCAGGTCGGACGCCTCGGGCACGTACGCCTCGTCAGTGATCTTGACGTTGTTCAGGTAGGCGCCGCCCTCCTTGACCGCGCGCCTGGCCGCCGACTTCGACTCGACCAGCCCGCTGTCGGCCAGCAGGTCGACGAAGGACGCGCCGAGTTCGGCGACGGTGGCCTTGGGGACCTCCGCCAGGGCGGCCTCCAGGGTGGCGGCGGGCAGGTCCTCCAGCGAACCCTGTCCGAACAGCGCCTTCGACGCGGCC
Organism: Nonomuraea sp. NPDC049637; assembly: GCF_040675235.1. Lineage (NCBI taxonomy): Bacteria > Bacillati > Actinomycetota > Actinomycetes > Streptosporangiales > Streptosporangiaceae > Nonomuraea > Nonomuraea sp. NPDC049637. Next base: position 150,929 of record NZ_JBFAOM010000022.1, on the reverse strand, counting down.
ATGACCGCTTCCAGCTCGGCGCGGCCGTGGAGCAGCTCGGTGAGGTCTTCGGCCAGCGTGCGCTGGGCCTCGCGGGCGAAGGGGCGCTCGGCGACCGCCTTCTCCAGCTCTTCGATCTCCTCGCGGCTGCGGAACGTGAACACCTTCAGGTAGTGGATCACGTCGCGGTCGTCGGAGTTGAGGAAGTACTGGTAGAAGGCGTACGGGGAGGTCATCTCGGGGTCGAGCCAGAGCGCGCCGCCCGCCGTCTTGCCGAACTTGGTGCCGTCGGCCTTGGTGATCAGCGGCTGGGTCAGGACGTGCACGTGGCCGCCCTCGATGCGGCGGATCAGGTCGGCGCCCGCCGTGATGTTGCCCCACTGGTCGCTGCCGCCGATCTGCAGGGTGCAGTTGTAGCGGCGGAACAGCTCCAGGTAGTCGTTGGACTGCAGGATCTGGTAGCTGAACTCGGTGTAGCTGAGCCCCTCGCCCGCGAGCCTGGCGGAGACCGACTCCCTGGCGAGCATGCGGTTGACCGGGAAGTGCTTGCCGATGTCGCGCAGGAAGTCGATGGCGCTGAGCTCACCGGTCCAGTCGAGGTTGCTGACCAGGCGGGCCGGGTTGGACTCGGCGTCGAAGTCGAGGAACTTGCCGACCTGGCCGCGCAGGCGCTCCACCCACTCGGCGACGATCTCGCTGGAGTTGAGGGAGCGCTCGGTGTTGCGGCCGCTCGGGTCGCCGATCAGGCCGGTGGCCCCGCCGACCAGGCCGATCGGGTTGTGCCCGGCGAGCTGCAGGCGGCGCAGCGTGAGCAACGGCACGAAGTGGCCGATGTGCAGGGACGGCGCTGTGGGGTCGAAACCGGAATAGACCGTGATCGGTGCCTTGGCCATGGACGCGCGCAGGGCGTCGAGGTCGGTGGACTGGGCGATCAATCCTCGCCACGCGAGGTCGTCGATGATGTCGGTCACGGTGATGTGGCTTCCCTGAGTCGGAGTCGGTGCCTTTAGCCTGCCCGATCGGTGTGCCGGCGCGCCACTTGGATACGCTCGGTGTCCATGTGGAGGGTCCGTCGCGAGCTGGCCGTTTTCAAGATCTTAGGGGCTCTGGCGTGCGCCGGGCTCGCCGTCTTCTGGTGGGTGGCCGGGGACGTGCGCGGGGTGATCCTCGCGGTGCCGGCGGCCGTGCTGGTGGGCGGGATGGGGCTGCGCGACGTGCTGGTGCCGGTGCGGCTGTCGGCCGACGCCGACGGGATCACGGTGGTGCACGGGTTCGCCGGCCGGCGGCACGTGCCGTGGGCGGCGATCGAGGACGTCACAGTGGACGTGCGCAGGCGGTTCGGGTTGCGCAGCGAGATGCTGGAGATCGACACCGGCGACCACCTGCACGTCTTCAGCGCTCACGAGCTGGGTGTCTCCCCCACGGAGGTGGCCGCGGAGCTGCGCCGGCGCGGCACGTGAGCGCGGTACGGCGAGACGGTCGGGTCGCCGTCGATCCAGAACCGCCACGGGGTCTCCTTGGCGGTCGAGACGCCGGTGCGCGGGCCTGACCGGATCGTGTCCGGGTCGGCGGGGCGGCCTTCGAGCACGGCGGCCGACCCGTGGGGCTGGCCGGTGAGCCTGGTGGCGTGCTGCGGCCCCGGGCGGGTGAGCCTGGTCGCGTGCTCCGGCCCGGGGCCGGAACGCCCCGGGTCGCCGGGATTCCCGAGGTTCCCGGTGAGGGGGCGCAGGGCGGCGGGCGAGCCTTCCCAGATCGCGTCGAGGCCGTTGTGCTCGCGCAGCAGGCCCAGCGCGACGGCCAGCCGGGCGGGCCCGCGGGCGAGATCACGGTCCGGCAGCCGTGCGCGCCGGCCGGCGGCCGGGGTGCGGCGGGCGCGGGCGTCGTCCAGGCCGGCGACGATCTCGCCGGCGCGGACCAGCACGGCCGAGCCGTGGCCCTCGGGCAGGCAGACGAGGTTCGCGCAGAAGTGCATGCCGTAGGTGAAGTACACGTACAGGTGGCCGGGCGGGCCGAACATGACGGCGTTGCGGGGTGTCCTGCCGCGGTAGGTGTGGGCCGCCGGGTCCTCGCCGGGGCCGCCGTACGCCTCGACCTCGGTCAGGCGGACGGCGACCGGGCCGTGCACGAGGACGCGGCCGAGCAGGTCGGGCGCGACCTCGTGCGAGGGCCGGTCGAAGAAACTCCGCGGCAGCGGCGCGGCGCTCAGTTGCCCGAGGCCCATGCCGCCTGCGCGTCGACCGCCTCGCGCAGGGCGACGAGCTGGTCGCGTACGCGGTCGGGCGCGGTGCCGCCGTGGGCCTTGCGGGCCGCCAGCGCGCCGGGCACGTTGAGCACGTCGCGGACGTCGGGCGTCAGGTGCGGCGAGACCTTGGCCAGCTCGTCGTCGGTCAGGTCGCCGAGGTCCTTGTCGTTGACCTGGCACCAGACCACCAGGTGGCCGACGGCCTCGTGCGCGTCGCGGAACGGCACGCCGCGCCGCACCAGCAGCTCGGCCAGGTCGGTGGCCAGGGCGAAGCCGTCGGGGGCCGAGGCCTCCATGCGGGCGGTGTTGACGCGCATGGTCGCGACCAGCCCGGCCATCGCGGGCAGGACGAGCAGCAGCGTGTCGACCGAGTCGAACACCGGCTCCTTGTCCTCCTGCAGGTCGCGGTTGTAGGTCAGCGGCAGGCCCTTGAGCGTGGTGAGCATCGACATGAGGTTGCCGATCAGGCGGCCGGACTTGCCGCGGGCCAGCTCGGCGACGTCGGGGTTCTTCTTCTGGGGCATGATCGACGAGCCGGTGGAGTAGGCGTCGTCCATCTCGATCCAGCGGAACTCCTGCGAGGCCCACAGGACGATCTCCTCGCCCAGCCGCGACAGGTGCACGCCGATCATCGCCGCGTCGAACAGGAACTCGGCGGCGAAGTCGCGGTCGGCGACGGCGTCCATCGAGTTGGGCGCGGCGGCGGAGAAGCCGAGCTCCTCGGCCACGGCCTGCGGGTCGAGCGGCAGCGAGGAGCCCGCCAGGGCGCCGGAGCCGAGCGGGGAGACCGCGGCGCGCTTGTCCCAGTCGGTGAGGCGGTCGATGTCGCGGGTGAAGGCGTGGACGTGGGCCAGGAGCTGGTGGCCGAAGGAGACGGGCTGGGCGTGCTGCAGGTGCGTCATGCCCGGCGCGGCGGTCTCGGCGTGCTGCTCGGCCTGGGCCATCAGCGCGGTCTCCAGCTCGACCAGGCGGGAGACGATGCTGCGCACGTGGTCGCGGAGGTAGAGGCGCAGGTCGGTGGCGATCTGGTCGTTGCGGCTGCGGCCCGCGCGCAGCTTGCCGCCGAGCGAGCCGAGCCGCTCCAGCAGGCCGCGCTCCAGCGCGGTGTGCACGTCCTCGTCGGCCACGGTCGGGCGGAACTCGCCCGCCTTGCAGGCGGCCTCCAGGTCGTCGAGCGCGCCGATCATGCGCTCGAGCTCCTCGTCGCTCAGCAGCCCCGCCCTGTGCAGCACGCGGGCGTGCGCCCTGGACGCCGCCAGGTCGTACGGCACCAGCCGCCAGTCGAAGTGCACGCTCACCGACAGCCGGGCCAGCGCGTCGGACGGACCGCTCTCGAAGCGCCCGCCCCACAGCCGCATCGGCTTGCCATCACTCACCGTCATCTCCTCCATTTCCCACGCGACCATAGTGCAACTCAGCCCTTCTTTGCGTCAGGGGCGGCCGCGATCCCGGCGACCGGTTCAGCCACGCCGGTCCGCCACGCGCAGCAGCGCCTCGGCGACGGCCTGGCCGCCCGCCGGATCCCGGCTGATGACGAGGATCGTGTCGTCGCCCGCCACCGTGCCGAGGATCGACTCCCAGTCGGCGTGGTCGATGGCGGAGGCGAGGAACTGCGCGGCGCCCGGCGGGGTGCGGACCATGACCAGGTTGGCCGAGGCCTCGGCGGCCACCAGCAGCTCCTCGGCGATGCGGTGCAGCCGCGCCGCCGGGGTCTCGCCGCCGCCGCCCGTCCTGGTGAGCGGGATGCGGTCGCCGCCCTCGCCGGGCAGCGCGTACACCAGGGAGCCGTCGTCGGCGCGCAGCTTGAGCGCGCCGAGCTCGTCCAGGTCGCGGGAAAGGGTGGCCTGGGTGACCTCGACGCCGCTCTCGGCCAGCAGCTTGGCCAGCTCGGGCTGGGAGCGCACCGCCTTGCGCTGCAGCAGGTCGGTGATCTTCGCCTGCCGCGCGGCCTTGGTCATCGGGATGGTCATCCCCGGGTCACCAGCCAGTGGAGCAGGGCCTTCTGGGCGTGCAGCCGGTTCTCCGCCTGGTCCCACACGACGCTGGCCGGCCCGTCGAGGACGTCGGCGGTGATCTCCTTGCCGCGGTAGGCGGGCAGGCAGTGCAGGACGATCGCCTCGGGCGCGGCGTGCTCCAGCAGCCCCGCGTTCACCTGGTACGGCGCGAACGCCGCCGCCCGCTCCTGCTCGCCGCTCTGCCCCATCGACACCCACGTGTCGGTGGCGATCACGTGCGCCCCCTGGACGGCCGCGGCCGGGTCGGTCATCGCCACCACCGATCCGCCGGTCCTGGCCGCGACGGCGGCGGCCTGGCCGAGGATCACCGCGTCGGGCTGGTAGCCGGCCGGGGCGGCGATCCGTACGTGCATGCCGGCCGTGGCGCCGCCGAGCAGGTAGGAGTGGGCCATGTTGTTGGCGCCGTCGCCGACGTAGGTCAGCGTCAGCCCGGCCGTGCCGCCCAGCCGCTCGCGGACGGTCTGCAGGTCGGCGAGGATCTGGCAGGGGTGGAAGTCGTCGGTGAGGGCGTTGACGACGGGCACCGCCGAGGCGGCGGCCATCTCCTCCACCAGGTGCTGCCCGGTGGTGCGCCACACGATGGCGGCCACCTGGCGGTCGAGCACGCGGGCGATGTCGGCGGTCGGCTCGCCCCTGCCCATCAGCACCGCGACGTTGTCCACGACGAGCGGCAGGCCGCCGAGCTCGCCGATGCCGGTGTGGAAGGAGACGCGGGTGCGGGCCGAGGGTTTGTCGAACAGGACGGCGACGGTCTTCGGGCCCTCGAACGGCCGGTAGCCGAACCGGTCCTTCTTCATCGCGGCGGCCAGGTCGAGCACCTCCGCCTGCTCCTCCGGCGTCAGGTCGTCGTCCCTCAGGAAGTGTCTGACCTGCGCCGAGTCCGCGCGGTGCCGGGTCACGCCGACGCCTCCTCAAGGATCGCGGGGAACGCCTCGACGAAGGCGTTCACCTCCTCGTGGGTGACCACGAGCGGCGGCGCGAGGCGGACGGCGTCCGGCTGGAGGGCGTTGACCAGGAAGCCCGCCTCGGCGGCGGCCTGCTGCACCCGCGCGGACCGCTCCTCCGAGAGGACCGCGGCCAGCCACAGCCCGCGCCCGCGCACGCCCTTCAGCAGCGGGTGGCGGACGGCCTCCAGGCCGCCGCGCAGCCCGGCGGCGACCGACTTGACGTGGTCGAGGTCGAGATTGTCCAGCACGGCCAGCGCCGCCGCGCACGAGACCGGGTTGCCGCCGAACGTCGAGCCGTGGTCGCCCTTGTCGAACAGCCTGCCGACCTCGCCGAACCCGACGCACGCGCCGATCGGCAGGCCGCCGCCGAGGCCCTTGGCCAGGGTCAGGATGTCGGGGGTGACGCCGTCGGCCTGGTGGGCGAACCAGTGGCCGGTACGGCCGATCGCCGACTGGATCTCGTCGGCCACCAGCAGCGCGCCGGTGGCGTCGCAGATCTCGCGGGCGGCCTCGAAGTAGCCCTCGGGCGGCGGGACGACGCCGGCCTCGCCCTGCGTCGGCTCCAGGAACACCGCGATGCAGTCGCCGGTCACCGCCTCCTTGAGCGCGTCGGCGTCGCCGTACGGGACGAAGCGCACGTCGACGGGGAACGGGCCGAACTGGTCGCGGATGGCCTTCTTGCCGGTCAGCGACAGGGCGCCGATCGTCCGGCCGTGGAAGCCGTTCTCGGCGGCCACGAAGTAGGAGCGGCCCTCGCGCCGGCCGTACTTGAGCGCGAGCTTGTAGGCGGCCTCGTTGGCCTCGGTGCCGGAGTTGGCGAAGAAGATCCGGGCGGGCGCGTTGAGCAGGCCGAGCAGCCGCTCGGCGAGCAGCACCTCGGGCTCGTGCAGGAACAGGTTGCTGGTGTGGGCGAGCGTGGCGACCTGCGTGGAGACGGCCTGGACCAGGGCGGGGTGGGCGTGGCCGAGCGAGCTGACCGCGATGCCGCCGATGAAGTCGAGGTACTCCTTGCCGTCGACGTCCCAGACGCGGGTGCCCTCGCCGCGGGCCAGGGCGATCGGGGGGACGCCGTAGTTGGGCATGAACGCCTGCTCGAACCGCTCGTGGAGGCTCATGAGGGCATCACCATGGTTCCGATTCCTTCGTTGGTGAAGATTTCCAGCAGCATCGAGTGGGGCACGCGGCCGTCGAGGACGTGCGCCTGGGGCACTCCCCCGCGCACGGCGGTCAGGCACGCCTCCATCTTGGGCACCATGCCGCTGGACAGCGTGGGCAGCAGCTTCTCCAGCTCGTCGGCGTCGAGCTGGTCGATCACGTCGGTGTCGTCGGGCCAGTTGGCGTACAGGCCCTCGACGTCGGTGAGGACGATCAGCTTCTGCGCGCCGAGCGCCACGGCCAGCGCGGCGGCCGCGGTGTCCGCGTTCACGTTGTAGATCTCTCCGTCGGCGCCGACGGCGACGCTGGAGACGACCGGGATGCGGCCGTCGTCGATCAGCGCGCGCACCGCGCCGGGATCGACCTTGACGATCTCGCCGACCTGGCCGATGTCCACCGGCAGGCCGTCGACCAGCGCGGGCTTGCGCTCGGCGGTGAACAGGCAGGCGTCCTCGCCGGACATGCCGACGGCGAACGGGCCGTGCCGGTTGACCAGGCCGACGATGTCGCGGCCCACCTGCCCGACCAGGACCATCCTGACGACCTGCATGGCCTCGGGTGTGGTGACGCGCAGGCCGGCGGTGAAGGTGGACTCGATGCCGTGCCTGTCGAGGGCGCTGCTGATCTGCGGGCCGCCGCCGTGGACGACGACCGGGCGCAGGCCGGCGTGGTGCAGGAACACGACGTCCTCGGCGAAGCCCTCCTTGAGGGACTCGTCGGTCATGGCGTTGCCGCCGTACTTGATGACGACGGTCGCGCCGTGGAAGCGGGTCAGCCAGGGCAGCGCCTCGATCAGCGCCTCGGCCTTGGTGGCCGCGGTGACGGCCCTCACGAGGAGTACGCCGAGTTCTCGTGGACGTACTCGGCGGTCAGGTCGGTGGTGTGGATCGTGGCGCTGTGGCGGCCGGCCGACAGGTCGATGGTGATCGTGACGTCCCGGGGGCGCATGTCGACCTTTGAGCGGTCGTCGCCGACGGAGCCGTCGCGGCAGATCCAGATGCCGTTGATGGCGACGTTGACGCGGTCGGGCTCGAAGGCGGCCTGCGTCGTGCCGACGGCGGCCAGGACGCGGCCCCAGTTGGGGTCCTCGCCGTGGATGGCGCACTTGAGCAGGTTGGAGCGGGCGACGGTGCGGCCCACCTCGACGGCGTCGTCCTCGGAGGCGGCGCCGACGACCTCGACGGCGATCGCCTTGGAGGCGCCCTCGGCGTCCACGAGGAGCTGCCTGGCCAGGTCGGCGCAGACCTCCTGCACCTTCTGCCCGAACTCGGCCAGGTCGGGCCGGACCCCGGCGGCGCCGCTGGCCAGCAGCAGCACGGTGTCGTTGGTGGACATGCAGCCGTCGGAGTCGAGCCGGTCGAAGGTGGTCGCCGTGGCGGCGCGCAACGCCGTGTCGAGCTCCTCGCTGGTCAGGTCGGCGTCGGTGGTGATCACGCAGAGCATGGTGGCCAGGGCGGGGGCGAGCATGCCGGCGCCCTTGGCCATGCCGCCGACCATGTAGCCGTCGGCCCGCTTGAAGGAGATCTTGGAGACGGTGTCGGTGGTGCGGATGGCGTCGGCCGCGGCCAGGCCGCCGTCGCGGGAGAGCTGGCCCGCGGCGGTCTGGACGCCGGTCAGCAGGGCCTCCATCGGCAGCCGCTCGCCGATCAGCCCGGTGGAGCAGACCGCGATCTCGCCGGCGCTGTCGCCGATGACCTCGGCGACCTTCTCGGCGGTGGCGTGGGTGTCCTGGAAGCCCTCGGGGCCGGTGCAGGCGTTGGCGCCGCCGGAGTTGAGCACCACCGCGCGCAGCCGCCCGCCCGCCAGGACCTGCTGCGACCAGAGCACGGGGGCGGCCTTGACGCGGTTGGCGGTGAAGACGCCCGCGGCGGCGCGGCTGGGCCCGTCGTTGACGACGAGGGCCAGGTCGCGGGCGTCGCCGGACTTGATGCCCGCGGCGATGCCCGCGGCCCGGAAGCCCAGTGGGGCGGTGACACTCATGGAGCAACTCCTGTCAGGGGAAGGCCGAGCTCTTCCGGCAGGCCGAGGGCGAGGTTGACGCTCTGGACCGCGCCTCCGGCCGTGCCCTTGGTGAGGTTGTCGATGGCGATGACGGCGACCACGCGGCCGGCGCGCTCGTCGAGCGTCACCTGGAGGGCGGCGGTGTTGGCGCCGTAGGTCATGGAGGTGGCCGGCCAGACGCCCTCGGGCAGGAGCCGGACGAACGGCTCGGCCTTCAGCGCGACCTCGTAGGCGGTGCGCAGCGACTCGCGGGTGAGGCCGGGGGCGGCGGGGGCGGTGCAGGTGGCCAGGATGCCGCGGCTCATGGGGGCCAGCGTGGGGGTGAAGGAGACGCGTACGGGGGCGCCGGCGACGGCGGACAGCCCCTGTTCCATCTCGGGGGTGTGGCGGTGGACGCCGCCCACGCCGTACGCGCTGACCGAGCCGATGACCTCGCTGCCCAGCAGGTGGGCCTTGACCGCCTTGCCCGCGCCGCTGGTGCCGCTGGCGGCCACCACGACGACGTCGGGGCCGGCCAGGCCCGCGGCGAAGGCGGGCCACAGGGCCAGCAGCACCGAGGTCGGGTAGCAGCCGGGGACGGCGACGCGCCGGGCCGCCTTCAGCACCTCGCGCTGGCCGGGCAGCTCGGGCAGGCCGTAGGGCCAGGTGCCGGCGTGGTCGCCGCCGTAGAACTCCTGCCAGGCCGCGGGGTCGGCGAGCCGGTGGTCGGCGCCGCAGTCGACCACGATCGTGTCCTCGCCGAGCTCGGCGGCGACGGCGGCGGAGTGGCCGTGCGGCAGCGCGAGGAAGACCACGTCGTGCCCGGCGAGCACGCCCGGCGTGGTCTCCTCCAGGACGCGGTCGGCGAGCTGCGGCAGGTGCGGCTGGTGGGCGCCGAGCGGGCTGCCGGCGTTGGAGGCCGCGGTGAGCGCGCCGATCTCGAACTCGGGATGGCCGAGCAGGAGGCGGAGCAGCTCACCTCCGGCGTAGCCGCTGGCTCCCGCGATCGCTGCTCTCATCCCGACCCTCCTGCATAATTATGCACCCTGTCTCATGACCTTGCTTGTGAAGATGATGCACTCAAGAGGATGATTATGCAAGCCGGGTCGGCCCGCGCCGGTGACAGGTCCATGTCCCAGTCCTTTCCAGGCCAATCCCAAGTGGCGGGCGGGATGCTGCGGGCATGAGCGACTTCCTGCCCGATCTCACCTTCGTCACCCCGTCGCGCGGGCCCGGTCCCGGGCCGTTCGGGCGCGCCGTCATCGTGCTGCTGTGGGTGGGGATCTGCGTGCTGCCGGCGGTGCTGTCGGTCCAGGACTTCCGGCTGGCCACCGGGCGGACCGGCACGCCCGGGACGCTGACCGTGCTCTCCTGCGCCGACCTGGGCCAGGGGCGTTACGACTGCAAGGGGCGGTTCACGCCCGACTCCGGCGGCCCGTCCGTCCCGGTGGACGCCTCCCCCGACTCCACGGCGGGCGACGTGACGCGGGCGCAGCTCACGCCCGAGGGCGACCGGACGGCGCCGGCCGGGACCAGGGGCGTGCTGGCCGCGATGGCGCTGCCCGCGGTGGGGCTGGGCGGGATCGGATTCCTGCCCTACGTGCTGCTCTACTGGGCCGGGGCGGGGCGGCGGGCCAGGCGGGCGGCCGTGGCGGCGGGAAGCGTGGTCACCGCCGCCGGGGCGCTGCTGATGGTCGTGGGGGTGGTGGCGGCCTACTCGTGAGGCCGCCACCCGGGCTCACCTGAGGAAGGCGGCGGCGACGCCCGCGTCCACCGGGACGTGCAGGCCCGTGGTGTGGGTCAGGTCGGAGCCGGCGAGCGCGTAGACCGCGGCGGCCACGTGCTCGGGCAGGACCTCGCGCTTGAGCAGGGTGCGCCGGGCGTAGAACTCGCCCAGGCGCTCCTCCTCCACGCCGTACACCGCCGCGCGGTTGGCGCCCCAGCCGGAGGCGAAGATGCCCGAGCCGCGCACCACGCCGTCGGGGTTCACTCCGTTGACGCGGACGCCGTGCTCGCCCAGCTCGGCGGCCAGCAGGCGGACCTGGTGGGCCTGGTCGGCCTTGGCCGCGCCGTAGGCGACGTTGTTCGGCCCGGCGAAGACGGCGTTCTTGGAGGAGATGTAGACGATGTCCCCGCCCATCGCCTGATCGATCAGCACCCGGGCGCATTCGCGGGAGACCAGGAACGAGCCGCGGGCCATCACGTCGTGCTGCAGGTCCCAGTCGTCCAGGCTGGTCTCCAGCAGGGAGCGCGACAACGACAGGCCGGCGTTGTTCACCACCAGGTCCACGCCGCCGAAGGCGAGCACGGCGGCCCGTACGGCGGCCACGACCTGATCCTCGGACGTGACGTCCACCTCCACGGCAACCGCGACGTCGGACGCCCGGTAGGCCGAGGCCCCGATCTCGGCGGCGACCTTCCCCGCGGCGGCCCGGTCGCGGTCGGCGAGCACCACGCACGCGCCCTCGGCGGCCAGCCGCCGCGCGGTCGCCGCGCCGATGCCCGAGCCCGCCCCGGTGACCAGCGCCACCCGCCCGGCCAGCGGCTTGGGCTTCGGCATCCGGCGCAGCTTGGCCTCCTCCAGCTCCCAGTACTCGATCCGGAACTTCTCCGACTCCGGGATGGGCGCGTAGGCGGAGACGGACTCGGCGCCGCGCATGACGTTGATCGCGTTGACGTAGAACTCGCCGGCCACGCGGGCGGTCTGCTTGTCCTTGCCGAAGGAGAACATGCCGACGCCGGGCACCAGCACGATCGCCGGGTCCGCGCCGCGCATCGGCGGCGAGTCCGGGGTGGCGTGGCGCTCGTAGTAGGCGGTGTAGTCGGCGCGGTAGGCGGCGTGCAGCTCGCGCAGCCGGGCGACCGCCTGGTCCAGCGGCGCGTCCGGCGGCAGGTCCAGCACCAGCGGGGCGACCTTGGTGCGCAGGAAGTGGTCGGGGCAGGACGTGCCGAGCGCGGCCAGGCGCGGGTGCTCGGCGCGGGAGAGGAAGTCCAGCACCTCCGGGGTGCCGGTGTAGTGGCCGACCTGCCGCGCGTCGGTGGAGGCCAGCCCGCGCACGACCGGGAACAGCGCGGCGGCCCGCGCGTGCCGTTCGTCCTCGGGCAGCGGCTCGTGGAGCACCGGCCCGAACGGGTCGGGGCGGCCGTTGGCGGCCAGGTACTCCTCCGCGGTGCGGATGATCTCCAGGGAGCGGGCCTCGCACTCCTGCGAGGTGGCGCCCCAGGCGGTGATGCCGTGGCCGCCGAGCACGCAGCCGACGGCCTGCGGGTTGGCCTCCTTGACGGCGGCGATGTCCAGGCCGAGCTGGAAGCCGGGCCGCCGCCACGGCACCCACACCACGCGGTCGCCGAAGACCCGCCGGGTCAGCTCCTCGCCGTCGCGCGCGGTGGCCAGGGCGATGCCGGCGTCGGGGTGCAGGTGGTCCACGTGGGCGGCCTCGACCAGGCCGTGCATGGCGGTGTCGATCGAGGGGGCGGCGCCGCCCCTGCCGTGCAGGCAGTAGTCGAAGGCGGCGACCATCTCGTCCTCGCGCTCGACGCCGGGGTAGACGGCGGCCAGCGCGCGCAGGCGGTCCAGGCGCAGGACGGCCAGGCCCGCCTCCCTGAGCGTGCCGAGGTCGCCGCCGGAGCCCTTGACCCAGAGCAGGTCGACGTCCTGGCCGGTGACCGGGTCGGCGGCGCGGCCCTTGGCGGAGGTGTTGCCGCCGGCGAAGTTGGTGTTGCGCGGGTCGGCGCCCAGGCGGTGGGAGCGGTCCAGGAGCTCGTTGATGACGTCCATGGTGGTCAGGCCCCCCAGCCGGCCTGCGTGCCGCCGACGCGCTCGGCAGCGATTTTCTCGAAATATCCGGACTTGGCGTACGCAGCCATCGGGTCGGGCGCGAGGCCCGTCTCCTCGCGCAGTTCGGCGAGCAGCGGCCGCACGTCGGTGTTGTAGGCGTCCATCAGCACGGCGTTCGCGCCCAGCACGTCTCCCCCGGCCTGGGCGGCGGCCAGCGCGTCCCGGTCGACGAGCAGCGCCTTGGCCGTGGCCTCCTGGACGTTCATGACCGAGCGGATCTGGCCGGGGATCTTGGGCTCGATGTTGTGGCACTGGTCGAGCATGAACGCCACGCCCGCCGTCAGCCCGCCGCCGCGCACGACCTCGTACATGATGCGGAAGAGCTGGAACGGGTCGGCCGCGCCCACCATGAGGTCGTCGTCGGCGTAGAAGCGGGAGTTGAAGTCGAAGCCGCCGAGCTTCCCCTCGCGCAGCAGGAACGCCACGATGAACTCGATGTTGACGCCCGGCGCGTGGTGGCCGGTGTCCACGACGACCTGCGCCTTGGGGCCGAGCCTGAGGCAGTGGGCGTAGGCGGTGCCCCAGTCGGGCACGTCGGTGGTGTAGAAGGCGGGCTCGAACAGCTTGTACTCCAGCAGGAAGCGCCGGCCCTCGCCGAGCCGGGCGTACACCGCGGACAGGGCCTCGGCCAGGCGGTCCTGGCGGGCGCGGATGTCGTCCTGGCCGGGGTAGTTGGTGCCGTCGGAGAACCAGAGCTTGAGGGTGTCCGAGCCGGTGGCGTCCATGATGTCGACGCACTCCAGCAGGTGCGCCAGCGCCTTGCGGCGCACCGCCGGGTCGGGGTTGGTGACGCTGCCGAGCATGTAGGCGTCGTCCTGGAAGACGTTGGAGTTGATCGCGCCGATGCCGACGCCGAGCTCGCGGGCGTGGGCGGCCAGGTGGGCGTAGTCGGCCACCTTGTCCCAGGGGATGTGCAGGGCGACCGTGGGCGCGACGCCGGTGTGGGCGTGCACCTGGGCGGCGTCGGCCAGTTTCTCGTACGGGTCGCGCGGCACGCCCCGCTGCGCGAACACCTTGAACCGGGTGCCGCTGTTGCCGTACGCCCACGACGGCGTCTCGATGTGCAGCGCGCGCAGGGCGGCCTTGATGTCAGTGGTCATGACTTCCCGATCAGTCCAGGTGGAACACTTCGTCCGGCGGCCGCATGCCCTCGTCGGGCCGGCCGTCGAGGGCTTCGAAGAAGGGCGCCATCTCGGCCTGCCGGCGGGCGTTGACCTCGGTGGCCTCCATCGCCTTCCTGGCGGCCGCGAAGCCGGCGGTCTCCAGGTAGCCGGCCAGCAGGCCGTCGTCGCACGGTCACCCCTCTTCAAAACGTTTTAATCCATCGCGGAGGAAACTACGATCACCCGCGGGCGCTGTCAATGCGTCTCCACGGTCAGATCGGCGGCACTGGCCAACCTCACCGTTGGTACGTTTTAATGTGGCGCCATGGCCATGGTCAGCATCAAGGACGTCGCCGCCCGCGCCGGCGTCTCCCCCGGGACGGTCTCCAACGTCCTGAACAGACCGGCGAAGGTCGCCCCGGCGACCCGCGAACGGGTGGAGGCCGCGATCCGGGAGCTCGGCTTCGTCCGGCACGGCTCGGCCTCCACCCTGCGCGCCGGCCACAGCAGGACGATCGGCCTGAGCGTCATCGACATCGGCAACCCGTTCTTCACCGAGGTCGCCGCCGGGGTCGAGGACGTCGCCAGCGAGCTGGGCTACGCGGTGATCCTCGGCAACTCGGCCGGCTCCCCGGACAAGGAGGAGCGCAACCTGGGCGTGCTGGCCGAGCAGCGGGTGCGCGGCGTGCTGATCACCCCGTCCGGCGAGGACCCGGCCCGGCTGGACCGGCTGCGCGAGCGCGGCATCAGCGTCGTGCTCGTCGACCATCCGGCCCACCGGCCCGACCAGTGCGCGGTCGCGGTGGACGACGTCGCCGGCGGCCGGGCCGCGGTGCGGCATCTGCTGGCCAGGGGCGGGCACGGCGTCGCGTACGTGACCGGCCCGCTGACCATCCGGCAGTGCGCCGAGCGGCGGCGGGGCGCAGCCGAGGCGCTGGCCGCGGCCGGGCTCGACCCCGCCTCGCTGCGGGTGGTCGGGGCGGCCGCGATGACCGCCCGCGCGGGCGAGCAGGCCGCCGCCGACCTGATGGCGGGCGGCCTGCCCGAGGCCGTGTTCTGCGCCAACGACCTGCTCGCGCTGGGCGTGCTGCGGGCCCTGCTGCGCGCCGGGGTGCGGGTGCCCGACGACGTGGCGCTGATGGGCTACGACGACATCGAGTTCGCCGCCGCCTCGGCCGTGTCGCTCAGCTCGATGCGGCAGCCGACGTACCAGCTCGGCCGCATCGCCACCGAGCTGCTGCTGGACGAGTGCGACAACCCGGCCGAGCACGCCCACCAGCACATCATGTTCCAGCCCGAACTGGTCGCGAGGGAGTCCACCCAATGAGCCGATTCGCCGCCGTGGACCTGGGCGCCTCCAGCGGCCGGGTGCTGGTCGCCGACCTGTCGGACGGGCTGGCCACGTCCGTGGTCCACCGCTTCCCCAACGGCCCGGTCCGCCTGGCCGGCCGCCTGCACTGGGACGTCCTGGGCCTCTACCGCGAGATCCTGGCCGGTCTGCGCGCGGCCGGGCCGGTCACCTCGATCGGGGTCGACTCGTGGGCCGTCGACTACGGCCTGCTCGACGAGAGCGGCGCGCTGCTCGGCAACCCGGTGCACTACCGCGACGACCGTACGCGGGGGGTGGCCGGGCAGGTCGCCGAGCTGATCGGGGCCGAGGCGCTGTACGCGGTGTCCGGGCTGCAGGTGCTCCCGTTCAACACCATCTACCAGCTTCTGGCCGACCGGCTCGACGGGGCCGCGACGATGTTGCTCGTCCCCGACCTGATCGGCTACTGGCTGACCGGCGAGATCGGCGCGGAGGTGACCAACGCCTCCACCACCGGCCTGCTCGACGTGCGCACCCGGTCCTGGGCGGTGCCGCTGATCGACCGGCTGGGCCTGCCCGAGGGGATCTTCCCCCGGCTGCGGCAGCCGGGCGAGCCGATCGGCGGGGTGCGCCGCGACGTCGCGGCGGAGATCGGCTTCTCGGCGCCGGTGCGGGCGGTGGCCTCGCACGACACCGCCTCGGCCGTGGCCGCCGTGCCGGCCGCCGGGCCCGCCTTCGCCTACGTCTCGTGCGGCACCTGGTCGCTGGCCGGGGTGGAGCTGGCCGCCCCCGTGCTCACCGAGGCGGGCCGGGCGGCCAACTTCACCAACGAGGCCGGGATCGACGGCACGGTCCGCTACCTGCGCAACGTCATGGGGCTGTGGCTGTTGCAGGAGTGCCTGCGGGCCTGGCCCGGCTCCTCGCTGGACGACCTGCTGGCGGCGGCGGCGCGCGAACGTCCGTTCGCCGCCGTGGTGGACCCCGATCTGCCGGTGTTCCTGCCGCCGGGCGACATGCCCGCGCGGATCGCCGCCGAATGCCGCCGCACCGGGCAGCGGCCGCCCTCGACGCCGGCGGGCTTCGTGCGCTGCGTGCTGGAGAGCCTGGCGCTCGGCCACCGCAACGCGATCCGGCAGGCCATGGAGCTGTCCGGCCGCGAGGTGGAGGTCGTGCACCTGGTGGGCGGCGGGTCGCGCAACGAGCTGCTGTGCCGGTTCACCGCCGACGCCTGCGGGCTGCCGGTCGTGGCCGGGCCGGCCGAGGCGACCGCGCTCGGCAACGTCCTGGTGCAGGCGCGGGCGGCCGGGCTGGTCGCCGACCTGGCCGGGATGCGCGCGCTGGTGGCCGCCACGCAGGAGCTGCGCCGGTACGAGCCGTCCGGCGACGCCGCCGCCTGGGCGGAGGCCGCCGCCCGCCTGGCCTGACGCCAACTGTCCCCCAAATACGCCTTTGACGTGGGACTTCGGGTTTCCTCCTGCCGGCGAAGGGGAGGACCGGGACCGGGGGGCACGGGCGCCGGGGGGAACGATGCCGAGCAAGGAGCGGGTGCTGCGGCTGCTGTCGCAGGGGCTGGACTACGCCGAGATCGGCAGGTTGCTGGGCGTGCCCGCGGGGCGCGCGTACCTGATCGCGACGGGCGTGCCGGCCGACGGGAGCGACGCGGTGGCACGCCGGCGGGGGCGGCCCGGCCTGCTGGCCGGACGTACCCAGCAGCTGGTCAACCCGCGCGAGGTCGGGCCGGTCGAGCGCGGCGACGTGCGCGCCTGGATGCGCGAGCGGGCCTGGAGCGACCGGCGCATGCGCCGGACGGACGCGTGAGCGGCATGGGGTTCTCCTGGCCGCTGCTGCGGCAGCTCACCGGCAAGGACAAGCTCGGCCGGGCCGCCGCGGTGAAGTCGCCGCGCACGGGCGCGCACCCGGCCCGGACGGCCGCCGCCGACCGCGTGGTCAAGTCGGTGTGCCCGTACTGCGCGGTGGGCTGCGCCCAGAACGTCTACGTCCGTGACGAGAAGGTGGTGCACATCGAGGGCGACCCCGACTCCCCGATCAGCCGGGGCCGGCTGTGCCCGAAGGGCGCCTCCAGCCTCCAGCTCACCACCGGCTCAGGACGGCTGAGCAAGGTCCTGTACCGCCCGCCGTACGCCGCCGACTGGCAGGAGCTCGACCTGGAGACCGCCATGGACATGGTGGCCGACCGGATCATCGCCACCCGCCGGGCGACCTGGGAGTGGGAGAACAAGGGCCGCCGGGTGGCCCGCACGATGGGCATCGCCAGCCTGGGCGGCGCGACGCTGGACAACGAGGAGAACTACCTCATCAAGAAGCTGCTCACCGCGCTCGGCGTGGTGCAGATCGAGAACCAGGCGCGGGTGTGCCACAGCTCGACCGTGGTGGGGCTCGGCACGTCGTTCGGGCGCGGCGGGGCCACGACGTTCCTGCAGGACCTGCAGCACTCCGACTGCGTGCTGATCCAGGGGTCGAACTTCGCCGAGGCGCATCCGGTCGGGTTCCAGTGGGTGATGGAGGCCAAGGCCCGCGGCGCGGTGGTCATCCACGTGGACCCGCGGTTCACCCGTACCAGCGCGCTGGCCGACCTGCACGTGCCGATCAGGGCGGGCTCGGACGTGGCCTTCCTCGGCGCGATCGTCAACCACGTGCTGGAGAACGAGCTGTTCTTCCGCGACTACGTCCTGCACTACACCAACGCGGCGACCATCCTGCGCGAGGACTACCGCGACGCCGAGGACCTCGACGGCCTGTTCTCCGGCTTCGACGCCGACAACCGCTGCTACGAGGACGACACCTGGCAGTACGAGGGCATGCACACCGTCGCGGCCTCCGGCGAGCGGGACGAGGACTACGACCGGCCGGCGGGCAGCCTCCCGGCCGGCCGCGCCGAGGTGCAGGGCGGCACCGGCGTGCCGCTGGGCGGCGAGCCGCGGCGGGACGAGACGCTGCGGCACCCGCGCTGCGTGCTGCAGGTGCTGCGCCGCCACTTCGCCCGCTACACGCCGGAGATGGTCCAGCAGGTGTGCGGGGTGCCGCCGGAGCTGTTCGCCCAGGTCTGCCGCCACCTGACGGAGAACTCGGGGCCGGAGCGGACCGCCGAGTTCGTCTACGCGGTGGGCTGGACGCAGCACAGCGACGGCGCCCAGTTCATCCGCACCGCCAGCATCCTTCAGCTCCTGCTGGGCAACATCGGCCGCCCCGGCGGCGGCATCCAGTCGCTGCGCGGGCACGCCAGCATCCAGGGCTCCAGCGACATCCCGACGCTGTTCAACCTGCTGCCCGGCTACATCCCGATGCCGCACGCCCACGAGCACGAGAAGATGCGCGACTTCCTGCGCGCCGACGCCGCCTGCCGCGGCTTCTGGGCGAACATGCCCGCCTACCTGGTGAGCCTGCTCAAGGCGTGGTGGGGGCCGGCCGCGACGCCCGACAACGACTTCCGCTTCGACTACCTGCCGCGCCTGACCGGCTCGCACAGCACGTACGACACGGTCCTGGCGCAGCTCGACGGCACCTGCAAGGGCTACCTGCTGCTCGGCGAGAACCCGGCCGTGGGCTCGGCCAACTCCCGGATGCAACGCCTGGGCATGGCCCGGCTCGACTGGCTGGTGGTGCGCGACCTCAACCTGATCGAGAGCGCCACCTGGTGGAAGGACGGCCCCGAGATCGAGACGGGCGAGCTGACCACGTCCGGGATCGGCACCGAGGTGTTCTTCTTCCCCGCCGCGGCCCACACCGAGAAGAGCGGCAGCTTCACCAACACCAACCGCTGGCTGCAGTGGCACCACCGGGCCGTCGAGCCGGCCGGCGACGCGCGCAGCGACCTGTGGTTCATGTACCACCTCGGGCGCATGATCCGGCAGAAGCTGGCCGGCTCCGCCGACCCGATGGACCGGCCCCTGCTCGACCTCACCTGGGACTACCCCGTGGAGGGCGAGACGGCCGAGCCGGTCGCCGAGGCGGTGCTCGCCGAGATCAACGGCTGGGACGCCGAGGGCCGGCCGCTCGACGGCTACAGCCAGCTCAAGGACGACGGCTCGACGGTGTGCGGCTGCTGGATCTACTGCGGCGTGTACGCCGGCGGCGTCAACCGGGCCGCCCGCCGCAAACCGGCCGCCGAGCAGGACTGGGTGGCCGCCGAGTGGGCGTGGGCGTGGCCGGACAACCGGCGGGTGCTCTACAACCGGGCCTCGGCCGCGCCGGACGGCCGTCCGTGGAGCGAGCGCAAGAAGCTCGTCTGGTGGGACGCGGACGCCGGCCGCTGGACCGGCCTGGACGTGCCGGACTTCGAGGAGGGCAAACCGCCGTCCTACCGGCCCGAGCCGGGGGCGCAGGGACCGGCGGCGTTGTCGGGCATCGACCCGTTCATCATGCAGGCCGACGGCAAGGGCTGGCTGTTCGCCCCCTCGGGCGTGGTGGACGGCCCGCTGCCCACCCACTACGAGCCCCAGGACTCGCCGGTCGCCAACCCGCTCTACGGGCGGCAGCGCAACCCGGCCCGCAAGCTCTACCGGCACGAGGCCAACCGTTACCAGCCGAGCGGTGCCGAGCCGGGCGCGTCGGTCTACCCGTACGTGGTGACCACGTACCGGCTGACCGAGCACTTCACGGCGGGGGGCATGAGCCGGCACACGCCGTACCTGGCCGAGCTGCAGCCGGAGATGTTCTGCGAGGTCTCGCCCGAGCTGGCCGCCGAGCGCGGGCTCGTGCACGGCGAGTGGGCCACGGTCGTCACCGCGCGCAGCGCCATCGAGGCCCGCGTGCTGGTCACCGACCGGATGGCGCCGCTGCACCTGGACGGCAAGGTCCTGCACCAGATCGGGCTGCCCTTCCACTTCGGCCCCAACGGCCTGGCCACCGGCGACGCGGCCAACGAGCTGGCGGCCATCTCGCTCGACCCCAACTCCCACATCCAGGAGGTCAAGGCCCTGTCGGCGGACATCCGCCCCGGGCGCAGGCCGCGCGGCCCGGCCCTGCCTGAGCTGGTGCTGGCCTACCGGCGGCGGGCGGGCGTGACCGAGGACACCGGAACGGAGGTGTGAGCCGTGGCCTTCGACCTCGACCGGGCGCCGCTCGACGCCGGCTACGACGACCCGCCCAGGCGCATGGGCTTCTTCACCGACACCAGCGTCTGCATCGGGTGCAAGGCGTGCGAGGTGGCCTGCAAGGAGTGGAACCAGGTGCCGGAGGACGGCCTGCTGTTCACCGGCATGTCCTACGACAACTCCGTCGGGCTCGGCGCCGACACCTGGCGGCACGTGGCGTTCGTCGAGCAGCGCAAGCCGCTGGGCCATCAGGAGACCGGCGCCCGTGACCTGGACTTCCGCTGGCTGATGGCCTCCGACGTGTGCAAGCACTGCACGCACGCGGCCTGCCTGGACGTCTGCCCGACCGGTTCGCTGTTCCGCACCGAGTACGGCACGGTCGTCGTCCAGGAGGACGTCTGCAACGGCTGCGGCTACTGCGTGCCCGCCTGCCCGTTCGGGGTGATCGGCCGGCGCGCGGCGAGCGGCACGGCCGCCAAGTGCACGATGTGCTACGACCGGCTGGAGGTCGGCCAGGAGCCGGCCTGTGCCAAGACGTGCCCGACGGACTCGATCCAGTTCGGCGAGCTGGACGAGCTGCGCGAGCGCGCCGACCGCCGTCTGGAGCAGGTGCGCGCGGCGGGCGTGTCCTCGGCCCGCCTGTACGGCCACGACCCGGCCGACGGCGTGGGCGGCACCGGCGCCTTCTTCCTGCTGCTGGACGAGCCCCAGGTGTACGGCCTGCCGCCGGACCCCGTGGTGACCACCGCGGACCTGCCGTCGATGTGGCGGCACGCCGGCGCGGCGGCGCTGGTCCTGCTGGCCGGGATGGCCGCCGCGGCGGCCTGGAGGAGGGGCCGATGAGCAACCAGACCGACGTGCGCCTGGACGACGCGCCCGGCCTGCGCACCGAGCGCGAGGCCACGCCCGGCTCGGCGGGCCGCGGCAGCCGCTCCCTGCGGCCGCCCGAGCCGGCGGCGGACTCCTACTACGGTCTGCCGGTCCTGAACGGCACGCCCTGGAGCGACCACGACATCGCCGGTTACCTGTTCCTCGGCGGCCTGGCCGGCGCCTCCTCCACGCTGGCCGCCGCCGCCGAGCTGACCGGACGCCCGGCGCTGGCCCGCGCCGCCAAGCTGGCCGCCCTGGGCGCGGTCGGCGGCTCGCTGTACGCGCTGATCCACGACCTGGGCAAGCCGTCGCGCTTCCTGAACATGTTGCGGGTGTTCAAGGTGACCTCGCCGATGAGCGTCGGCACCTGGATCCTGACCGCGTACGGGCCGCAGGCCGGGCTGGCCGCGCTCACCGGGGTGACCGGGCGGTTCCCCCGGCTGGGCCGGGCGGCCACGGTGGGGGCCGGGCTGACCGGGCCGGCGCTGGCCACCTACACCGCCGTGCTGATCTGCGACACCGCCGTCCCGGCCTGGCACGACGGGTTCAGGGAGATGCCGTTCCTGTTCGCGGGCTCGGCCGCCGCGTCGGCGGGCGGGCTCGGCATGCTGGCCGCGCCGGTCGCGCAGGCGGCCCCGGCCCGGCGGGCGGCGGTGATGGGGGCGGCCCTGGAGTGCGCGGCGGCCGTCCGCATGGAACGCCGGATGGGCCTGACCGCCGAGCCGCTGCGGCGCAGCCGTCTGCTCAGGGCGGGTCAGGCGCTGTCGGTCGCGGGCGCCCTGCTCGGTCAGGGGCTGGGCGCTCGCAGCAGGGTCGCGGCGGCAGCCGCGGGGGCGGCCCTGCTGGCCGGGTCGGTGTGCACCCGGTTCGGGATCTTCCACGCCGGGACGGCCTCGGCGTGCGACCCCCGGTACACCGTCGAGCCGCAACGCCGGCGGCTCGCCAAGTCGAGAGCGGAGCGTGATCTGTCATGAGAAGAGTCGCCGAGTACCTGCCGTTCATGGGTATCGTGCTGGTCGTCTGCACGGCGTCGTGGCTGGCGGGCAGGGGCAGGCCGGCCAGGCGGGCCTGACCCCGCCCGGGGATCGGTCGGTGGGGCTTACGCCCTCCGTGGCGGCGCGGGGCATACGATCGACAGATGACCGAAAAGACCGAAACCGCGCCTGGATGGCTGGCCCCCGAAGAGCTCGAGTCGGTGCGCGGCCAGTTGCCGATCCTCTACATCGACGCCGTGCCGGTACGCGTCGACGAGACCGGCGTGGTGACCCGCGTGGGCCTGCTGCTGCGGATCGCGGCGGACGGCACGGTCAGCCGGGCGCTGGTCTCGGGGCGGGTGCTGCACCACGAGCGCATCCGCGACGCGCTGCTGCGCCACCTGGAGAAGGACCTCGGGCCGGTGGCCCTGCCGCGCATCCCCGTCTCGCCGCAGCCTTTCACCGTCGCGGAGTACTTCCCGACGCCGGGCGTCACGCCGTACCACGACCCGCGCCAGCACGCGGTGTCGCTGGCCTACATCGTGCCCGTGGCCGGTGACTGCCGGCCCCGGCAGGACGCGCTGGACCTGGTCTGGTTCACCCCGGAGGAGGCGTCCTCGCCGGCCGTGCAGCAGGAGATGACCGGCGGCCAGGGGGTGCTGCTCAAGCAGGCGCTGGCCCACGTGGGCCGGCTGGTCTGACGCGGCGCCGCCGGGTGGCCGGCCGCCTGCACACTCGTCGCGCCGGTCGCCGGCTCCTGGAGACGGCCCATCCCTGGGTGCCCGGTCCTGCACGGATCCTCAACGGGAGCTCAACGTCCGCCGCCCTAACGTGCCCGTACGACATCCGGCACGACAAGGGAGGAAGACGTCATGAGGACGATCACCAAGCTCGGGACGGCGGCTGCGGCGGGGGCGTTCGCGCTGGCGCTGTCCGCCGGGACGCCCGCCACGGCGGCCACTTCGGCGGCGAGTGCCGCCGTCTCCGCCGTCCCGGTCTCCGCGCAGGCCGTCACGGCCACGTGGACGCAGGCCGCCGGCCCGCGCCCCAGCGTCCGGTGGTTGTGCGGCAAGCCGGTCATCAAGAAGCTGGTCCCGGCGTGCTCGCACGGCAAGTGGGAGCCGGTCACGATCAAGAAGATGCGCTGCGTGCAGGGACACGCGCCCTACGTGGGCTGGACGGGGCCGTCCAAGCTCGCCTACTGGGCGATGAAGTGCTTCAGGACGGGCGAGTGGGAGAAGTGGTGACCACCTTCCCCGCGATCGGGCCGCTGTAGCGACCTGACCCAGCTCTGAAGGCCGCCATGGACGTCCATGGCGGCCTCCGGCGTCGGCCCGGCCGTCTCCCTGTGCGCCGCCTCACCGGGCGGGGAGCCGTCACCCATGCCGGGCTTCGTCTCCGCGAGCCTGGCCGCGGCGAGCGCCTGCCCGAACCGTCTCAGGGGCGTTCGGCGCCCCTTCGCACCCAGTGGTAGAGCGGGTCGCCGGGGCAGTCGGTGTCGTAGCCGTCCCGGTGGCCCTTGACCTCGTCGCCGGCGTCGCCGTGCTCGCGCAGGTACTCGATGGCGTCGACGAGGGCGTTGAGCAGGTCGTCGTTCGGTTCGGTGAACCCGGTGTTGCCGAGCAGGGCGAGCACGGCGTAGTGGCCGGAGTTGAGCCCCGGGCCGTTGGCGGCGGGCAGGACGTGCGGACCGCGGCCCATGAAGGTGCGCCGGTGCGGGCAGCACACCATGTTGTAGCCGAGGTCGATGTAGGTCTCGCCGCGCCCGCCGGACATGTGCATGCGCTGGATGTCCCGGACCAGGTCGACGCACTTGTCGTGGTTGTCGGCGTCCGGCAGGTCGGAGGGCACCTTCCCGCCGGTGTAGTGGATCTTGACGCCTCTGGTGCCGGCCAGCCGGGTGTAACTGGTGGTGGGCTTCTTGGCGTGCCAGTCGGCACGGGTGATCAGCTGCATGTGGTGTCTCTCCTGGTAGACGATGCCTCGCCACCAGAATGTCAACTTAAAGTAGTTGTGTCATCACTTTTTGTCACTAGATTCACGTGCCGCCAAAGAAACACTTCCATGCTGGTCAGGCCGGTTCACCCCCGCTTGTACACCGTCCGGTCGTGGACGACCGCGTACGTGTTGCGCAGGGCCGCCATCGACTCGTCGTAACTGGCCGCGGCCACGCCGGTGAACAGGCAGTCGACGACCATGAGCTGGGCGATGCGGCTGCCGAGCGCGCCGGAGCGGAACTCGGTCTCGCGGGCGGCCGTCGTCAGCGTCACGTCGGCGGTGGCGGCCAGCGGCGAGTCGCGGAAGTTGGTGATCGCCACCGTGGCCGCGCCCGACCGGCGGGCGATGGCCAGGAACTCGACCGTGTCCACGGTCGCGCCGGTGTGCGAGACCGCGACGGCCACGCAGCCGGCGTCGAGCGTGGCCGCCGACGTCCAGGCCGAGTGGGCGTCGTGCCAGTTGATCGCGGTACGCCCGATGCGCGAGAGCTTCTGCTGCAGGTCCAGGCCGACCAGCGCGCTCGCGCCCACGCCGAAGGTGTCGATCCGGCGCGCGGCCAGCAGCAGGGAGACCGCCCGACCCAGGGCCTGCATGTCGAGGGAGCGGGCCGTGTCGGCGATGGACAGCGTCTCGTTGGTGGCGACCTTGGAGACGATGCCCTCCAGGCTGTCGTGGCGGTCGATGTCGCCCGACACCTCCGGCAGGCTCGACGTGGTCAGCTCCTCCCGGGCGGCGGCCCTGGTCAGGTCGATCCGGAAGTCCTTGAAGTGGGCGTATCCCATGCGCTGGTAGAAGCGCACGACCGAGGTCGTCGAGGTGGCGCAGCGGGCGGCCAGCTCGGCGATGGACAGGTTCGCGGCGGCGGCCGGGTCACCGGTGAACGTCTCGGCGATGCGCCGCTCCGATGGCCGTAATGCGGGCATGGCGGCACGGATGCGGATCAGCAGGCTTCCGTCGTCCTCGACCATTCGTCATCCATCCGTGTTGAGGAAATTTAGTACACCAGTGGTAGGGTCTGCGTAATTTTATGACCTACTGCCCCTGAGGAGACCACATGCCCCGTGGCGCGCTCTCCGCGATCGGCGCCGCCGCAGTGCTGTCCATCGCCCTGACCTCCTGTTCATCGTCTTCCGGGCCCGCGACCAGCACCGGCGCCACGGGCAAGTCCGGCGGCGCCCTGGTCGTCGGCGTGACCTCCGACCCCGACACGCTCTTCCCCTGGAAGGCCACCCAGTTCACAGCCGTGAACGTGTTGCAGAACATCTACGGCACCCTCACCGAGTTCGACAAGGACCTGAACGTCGTGCCGGGCCTGGCCGAGTCGTGGCAGGCCGCCGAGGACGGCAAGAAGCTGACCCTCACCCTGCGCAAGGGCGTGACCTTCGCCGACGGCAGCGCCTTCGACTCCAAGGACGTCAAGGCGTCCCTGGAGAAGATCATGGACGAGAAGACCGCGGCCGTGGCGCGGGCGTCGCTGGCGTCGGTGAAGTCGGTCGAGGCCCCCGACGAGAGCACGGTGGTGCTGGAGCTGACCGGCCCCGACGCCGCGCTCCCGGCGAACCTGGCCACCGTCAACATGGCGATGCTCTCCTCCGACGACACCGAGGAGAAGCTCAACGCCACCCCCAACGGCACCGGCCCGTTCACGCTGGGCAAGCGCGTCCCGAGCCAGTCGCTGACGCTGGCCAGGAACGACAAGTACTGGGGCGCCGAGAAGCCGAAGGTGGGCAGCGTCGAGTTCCGGGTGATCCCGGACGAGTCGTCCATCGTCTCGGCCATGCAGTCGGGCAACGTGCAGCTGGCGGTCTTCAACGACCCGCTGGTCGCGCAGACCGCGCAGGGCGGCGGCACGATCACCGTCACCAAGACGCCGCAGCTCAGCTACCACGCCCTCCAGCTCAACGCCCAGCGCGGCGACCTCAAGGACGTCAACGTGCGCCTGGCGATCCAGTGCGCGATCGACCGCAAGCAGGTGCTCGACACCGCCGCGCTCGGCGAGGGCGAGGTGACCGGGCCGATCACCGCCCCGGCCTTCAAGTCCGACCCGGCCAAGCGTCCCTGCCCGAGCCGCGACCTGGCCAAGGCCGCCGAGTACCTCGGCAAGGCGGGCAAGTCCGGCGGCGTGACGGTCAAGGCCATCGTCTCCCAGGGCGAGTACGCCACCTCCGTGAACGAGGCCCAGAACCTCAAGGCGCAGCTCGCCGAGGCCAAGATCACTCTGGACCTGGAGGTGCTGGAGTCCGGCGCGTTCGTGGACCGCTGGGTGGCGGCCGACTTCGACGCCGCCGTCGCGCTCAACGGCGGGCGCCCGGACCCCGACGGCTCCTACGGCCGCTACTTCACCAGCAAGGGCAACCTGAACAAGGTCGCCGGGTACAGCTCGCCGGAGCTGGACAAGCTGTTCGCCGAGGGCAAGGCCACGACCGACCCGGCCGCCCGCAAGGCGATCTACGAGAAGGTCTCGGCCGAGCTGGAGGCCAACGCGCCCTGGATCTGGCTGTTCACCAGCTACACCTACACCGGCACCACCTCCAACGTGTCCGGGTTCGTACCGATGGTCAGCGGGTCGCTGCAGTACCTGCGCACGACGTCCGTCGCCTGATGCGCCGGATCCTCGCCAGCCGGGCCATCCGGCGCGTGGCCTCGACGATCGGCACCCTGTTCGGGGTGGCCGTGTTCGTCTTCGTCATGCTCCGGGCGATCCCCGGCGACCAGATCACCGCGGGGCTCGGCACGGAGGCGGCTGCCCTCACCCCGGCGCAGCGCGCGGCCCTGGAGCAGTACTACGGGCTGGACCAGTCGCCGGTCACGCAGTTCTTCTCCTGGCTGGGCAACATGCTCACCGGCAACTTCGGCTACTCGGCCCGCTCGCAGCAGGGCGTGCTGGAGATGACGCTGCACTCGCTGCCGGTGACGTTCGAGCTCGCGGTGTTCTCGATCGTGCTGGCGCTGCTGCTGGGCGTGCCGCTCGGCATGTTGTCGGCGTCCAGGACGAACTCGCCGCGGGACGCCTTCGGCCAGGTCGTGAGCCTGGCCGGGTTGTCGGTCCCGGCGTTCCTGCTGGCCACCACGCTGCTGTCGATCTTCGCGGCGTCGTTCGGCTTCAACCCCAACGGCCAGGGCTTCGCCACACTCGCCGAGGACCCGCTGCTCAACCTGCAGCAGATGTTCCTGCCCGCGCTCGTGCTCGGCTTCGGCATCGCCGCGCCGATCCTGCGCACCACCCGTACGGCGGTGCTGGAGGTGCGCTCGGAGGACTTCGTGCGCACCGCCCGCGCCAAGGGCGTGCCGCCGCGCCGCCTGCAGGTCCGGCACGTGCTGGGCAACGCGCTGGTGCCGATCGTGACGATGACCGGGCTGCAGTTCGGCTACCTGCTCGGCGGCGCGGTCGTGGTCGAGCAGATCTTCTCGGTGCCCGGCGTGGGCCGGCAGGTGCTGCTCGGCATCCAGCAGAAGGAGTACGCGGTCGTGCAGAGCACGGTCCTGGTCATCGCGCTGGCGTTCGTGCTGGTCAACCTGCTGACCGACGGGCTGTACCGGATCATCGACCCGCGGGTGAGGGCGTCGTGACCACGCTGCGCAGGAGCCCCGCCATGCTGGCGGGCACGATCGTGCTGCTGGTGCTGGCCCTGGTGGCGGCGCTGTCGTACGCCGGGCTGCTCCCCTACGACCCGATCGCCCAGAACCCGCCCGAGCGGTTCCTGTCGCCGTCCGGGACGCACCTGTTCGGCACCGACCAGTTCGGCCGGGACGTCTTCTCCCGGGTGGCGGCCGGGGTCGGCAACTCGGCGCTCATCGCGGTGGTCGCGGTGGCCTTCGCCACCGTGGTCGGCACGCTGGGCGGCCTGGTGTCCGGTTTCTACCGCGGCTTCGCCGACGGCGCCATCGGCGGTGTGACGAACGTGCTGTTCGCGTTCCCGCCGCTGCTGCTCGCCCTCTCGCTGGCCTCGGTGCTGGACCGCAACTGGTTCACGGTCGCCGTCGCCATCGCGATCGTGTACGTCCCCATCTTCATCCGTGTCACGCGCGGCCCGGTGCTCTCCCTCCGGGAGATCGAGTACGTCAAGGCCGCGGTCTCCACCGGCCAGAGCCGCTGGCAGATCATGCTCAGGCACGTGCTGCCCAACATCACCTCGATCATCGTCATCCAGGTGGCGCTGTCGTTGTCGTGGGCGGTGCTGACCGAGGCGTCGCTGAGCTTCCTCGGCCTGGGCACGCCGCCGCCCGCCCCCTCGCTGGGCTCGATGATCTTCGAGGCGCGCAGCCTGGTGTTCGTCGCCCCCTGGACGCTGATCGCGCCGGGCGCGGTCGTCGTGCTGCTGGTGGTGGGCCTGAACCTGCTCGGCGACGGCCTGCGTGACACTCTCGACCCCAGAACCCGAGGCAAGCGGTGAACCTCTCAGAACTGACCACGGAATCGGCCGACCCGCGCTTCGCGGGCATCGACACCATGAGCGTGGCCGAGCTCGCCGCGACCATGAACGCGGCCGACGCCACCGTCCCCGCCGCGGTCGCCGCGGCGCTGCCGCAGATCACCCCGGCCATCGAGGCCGCCGCCGAGCTGGTACGGGCCGGCGGCCGGCTGGTCTACGTGGGCGCGGGCACGCCGGGCCGGCTCGGCGTCCTGGACGCCTCCGAGTGCCCGCCCACCTTCAGCACCCCGCCCGAGCAGGTCTTCGCCGTCATCGCCGGCGGCGAGCGGGCGATCGTGCACCCGTGCGAGGGCGCCGAGGACGACGCGGGGGCCGGCGCGGCGGCGATCGACGCGGCCGGCGTCGGGCCGCTGGACACGGTGGTGGGCATCGCCTCCAGCGGGCGCACGCCGTACGTGCTGGGCGCGGTGCGGCGGGCCCGCGAGCGCGGCGCGCTGACCGTCGGGCTGTCCTGCAACCCGGGCACCCCGCTCAGCGCGGCGGCCGAGCACGCGATCGAGGTGCTGGTCGGGCCCGAGGTGGTCAGCGGCTCGACCCGGCTCAAGGCGGGCACGGCGCAGAAGCTCGTGCTCAACATGTTCTCGACCATCGTCATGGTCCGGCTCGGCAAGACATACGGGAGCCTGATGGTCGATGTCAAGGCCAGCAACGGCAAGCTACGGGAACGGGCGATCAGGATCGTGCGCACGATCGCCGGCGTGGACCGCGAGGAGGCGGAACGAGTGCTCGACCAGCACGGTTTCAACGTCAAGCAGGCGGTGCTCGGCGCCCGGCTCGGGCTCGGGCCGCAGGAGGCGGCGGCGCTGCTGGACCGCAGCGAGGGACGGCTGCGCGTGGCGCTGGGAGAGCCGGCGTGAAGATCCTCGGCATGATCTCCGGCACCTCGCACGACGGCATCGACGTGGCCCTGGTCGACTTCGCCCTCGACGGCGACGTGCTGACCGGCCGCGTGCTGCACACCGCGAGCACCCCCTACCCCGGCGAGCTGCGCGCCCGGCTGGTGGCCGCGCTGCCGCCCGCGCCGGTCACGCTGGCCGAGGTGTGCGTGCTCGACACGCTCATCGGCCAGTGCTTCGCCGAGGCCGCCGCGGCCGCGGCCGAGCAGGCCGGTCCGGCCGACCTGATCGTCTCCCACGGCCAGACGGTCTTCCACTGGGTGGAGGGCGCACACGCGCGCGGCACCCTGCAGATCGGCCAGCCCGCCTGGATCGCCGAGCGCACCGGCGCGCCCGTGTTGTCGGACGTGCGCATCCGCGACATCACCGCGGGCGGGCACGGCGCCCCGCTGGTCTCCGTGCTGGACGACCTGCTGCTCGGCGGCCTGCTGACGGACGGGCGCACGGGCGGCACGGGCGACACGGCAGGCACGGGTGGCACGGGCGGCGCGGCAGGCAGGGGTGGCGCGGGTGGCGCGGCGGCGCTCAACCTGGGCGGCATCGCCAACATGACCGTCGTGCGCGACGGCGTCCTGAGCGCCTACGACATCGGCCCGGCCAACGCCCTCGTCGACGCCGTGGTGGCCGGGCGCGGCCTGAACCCGCGCGGCTACGACGAGGACGGCCGCCTCGCCGCCTCAGGCCGGGTGGACGAACGCCTGCTCGACGTGCTGCTCGACGAGCCGTACTACCGGCTGGCCGCGCCGAAGAGCACGGGCAAGGAGCTGTTCCACCTGGCCTACGTCGAGGCGGCGATCGCCAGGGCGGGCCGCGAGCCGTCCGGGCCTGACCTGGTGGCGACGCTGACCGAGCTGACGGTCCGCACGGTGGCGGCCGACGTCGCCGCGGCCGGCGTGGACGTGCTCGTCGTCTCCGGCGGCGGCTGCCGCAACCCGGTCATCATGGACGGCCTGCGCGCCGCCCTGCCCGGCGTGCGGGTGTCGCTGTCGGACGAGCTCGGCGCCCCGGCCGACGACAAGGAGGCCATCGCCTTCGCCCTCATCGGCTGGCTGACCGCCCACGGCCTGCCGGGCACCGTCCCCGGCGGCACGGGCGCGAAGGCCGCCCGGGTGCTCGGCACGCTGACGCCGGGCGCGGGCCCGCTCGTCCTGCCCGCCCCGCTGCCCACGCCGCCGCGCTCGCTGGTGCTGCGCCGATGACCCCGGCCCCCGCCGCGCCGTCCGGACCTTCGAGCCGGCCGGAGGGACCGGCGAGCGTCGAACCAGGCCCGCCCGCGGGCCTGGTCCGGGCGGCCCGGACGCCGTGGTTCGACCTGACCGAGTGCACCGGCCACCGCACCGTGCGCCGGACGGACGGCGGCGCGCTGGCCGGCGAGGCCCCCATGACCCTCGGCACGTACCACGACCTGGCCTCGGTCACCAAGGTCGTCGCCACCACCACGGCCCTCCTCCGCCTGGTCTCCGACCGCCTGGTGGACCTGGACGAGCGGGCGGCCGCGTACCTGCCGGAGGGCTGCCCCGACCAGGTGACCGTGCGGGACCTGCTGCTGCACCGGGCCGGGCTGTGGGAGTGGTGGCCGCTGTACCTCGACCCGCGGATGCCCGCACCGCGCTACGCGCCCGGCCGCGAACGGCACTACTCCGACCTGGGCTTCATCCTGCTCGGCCGGGTGGTCGAGACCGTCACCGGCACGTCGCTGGAGCGGGCGGTGGCCGAGCTGGTCACCGGCCCGCTCGGGCTGGCCGGCACCACGTACGCCCGGCCGGCGGGCCCCGAGGTGGCCATGAGCGCCCTGGACGACCGGGTCGAGATGCGCATGCTCGACACCTCCGAGCCGTACCCGGTGCCCTTCCGCAGCACGGACTTCGCCGGCTGGCGGCGCGAGCCCGTGCTGGGCCGGGTCGCCGACGGCAACGCCTGCCACGCCTTCGGCGGCGTGGCGGGCCACGCCGGGCTGTTCTCCACCGTCCCGGACCTGCTGCGGTACGCCGCCGCGCTGTCCCGCTACGAGGAGCACGACCGGCTGTGGCGGCCCGAGGTCGCCCGCGAGTTCTTCACCCCCGGCCCCGACCCCGGCCAGGCGCTCGGCTTCCGCACCTACCGGCTCGACCTGCGGGGGGAGACCGTCACCGTGCTCGGCCACCCCGGCTACGTCGGCTGCGCCGTCGGGTTCGTCCCCGGCCGGGACGTCGCGATCGCGCTGGCGAGCAACCGCCTGCTGACGACGGCCGCGCCGACGCCCACCGACGCCCTCTGGACCGGCCTGCTGCAGGCCATCACCCACCGATCGAGGACCGCATGACCCCGCTCCTGGAGATCCGCGACCTCTCCGTCGCCTTCCGCACCCGCAAGCAGGACGTCACCGTCGTCAGGAACGTCTCGATGGAGATCCTGCCGGGACAGACCGTGGCCGTGGTCGGCGAGTCGGGTTCGGGCAAGTCCACCACGGCCGCCGCGGTCAACCGGCTGCTGCCCGCGGGCGGCCGCATCACGACCGGCCAGGTGCTGTTCGACGGCCGCGACCTGGCCGGGGTGAGCGAGCGCGAGATGACCGCCGTCCGGGGGGCGGGCATCGGCCTGGTGCCCCAGGACCCGATGTCCAACCTCAACCCGCTGATGCGCATCGGCGACCAGATCGCCGAGGCCCTGGAGGTGCACGGCCTGGCCGCGGGCCGGGCGGCGCGCGGGCGCGTGACCGAGCTGCTGGAGATGGTCGGCATCCCCGAGCCGGAGCGGCGGGCCGGGCAGTACCCGCACGAGTTCTCCGGCGGCATGCGGCAGCGGGCGCTCATCGCCATGGGCCTGGCGTGCCGGCCCAAGCTGCTCATCGCCGACGAGCCGACCTCGGCCCTGGACGTGACCGTGCAGCGGCGCATCCTGGACCAGCTCGGGCAGCTGACCGCCGAGATGGGCACGGCCGTCTTCCTCATCACGCACGACCTGGCGCTGGCCGCCGAGCGGGCCGACGTGGTGGCCGTCATGTACCGGGGCGAGATCGTGGAGACCGGCCCGGCGGCCGAGCTGCTGGCCGACCCGCGGCACGAGTACACCCGGCGGCTGCTGAAGGCCGTGCCGAGCCTGTCGTCGGTGCGGGTGGCCGAGCCCGGCCCGGAGGAGAGCGCCGAGGACCTGGTCGTGGTGGAGGACCTGCGCAAGGTGTTCCCGCTGCGGGGCGGCGGCGGGGAGTTCACGGCGGTGGACGGGGTCTCCTTCACGATCCCGCGCGGCCGTACCGTCTCGGTCGTGGGCGAGTCCGGCTCGGGCAAGTCGACCACCGCCAACCTGCTGCTCGGCCTGGACGGCATCACCTCCGGCCGGATCCTGTTCGACGGCACCGACCTGACCTCGCTCGGCCGCCGGGAGCTGTTCGCCTTCCGCCGCCGGGTGCAGCCGGTCTTCCAGAACCCGTACGCCTCGCTCGACCCCCGCTACACGGTGGAGAAGTCGATCGCCGAGCCGCTGCGCGTGCATCGCGTGGGCACCCCGGCCGAGCGCGCGCGGACCGTCGCCGAGCTGCTGGAGAAGGTGTCGCTGCCGGCGTCGGTGGCCGGGCGGCTGCCGCACGAGCTGTCCGGCGGCCAGCGGCAGCGGGTGGCCATCGCGCGGGCGCTGGCGCTCTCCCCCGAGCTGGTCGTGCTCGACGAGGCCGTCTCCGCGCTGGACGTGCTGGTCCAGGCCCAGATCCTGGAGCTGCTCGCCGACCTGCAGCGCGACCTCGGGCTCAGTTACCTGTTCATCAGCCACGACCTGGCCGTCGTCCGGATGATCTCGCACCGTGTGCACGTGATGCAGGCGGGCCGGATCGTGGAGAGCGGCACGGCGGCCGAGATCTTCGGCTCGCCGCGCGCCGACTACACCCGCGAGCTGCTCGCCGCCATCCCTGGACGGGCCGCCTGATGGTAAGTTGGAAATCCGGACCTACCTGAGCGGAGGGGCCTTGTCCCGCCCGAGAGAGTGCTCGATCGCCAACGCGCTGGCCGTCGTGGGCGAGCGGTGGAGCCTGCTGGCGATGCGCGAGATCATGCTCGGGGTGCGCCGTTTCGACCAGATCGCCCGCAACACCGGCGCCAGCCGCGACATCCTCACCGCCCGGCTGCGCAAGCTGGCCGAGGTGGGCCTGCTGGAGCGGGTGCCGTACGAGCGGCACCCGCCGCGCCACGAGTACGTCCTCACCGAGGCGGGCCAGGCCCTGCACACGGTCCTGCTCGCCCTCATGGACTGGGGCGACCGGTACGTCACCGAGGGCGAGCCGCCCACCGTGTGGCGCCATTCGTGCGGCGAGCCCCTGGAGCCGCTCACGGTGTGCGCGCACTGCCGGGAGCCGGTGCGCCCGCAGGAGCTGACCGTGATCCGGGTGGACCAGCCGCAGTAGCGGGGATCGTTTTTCCAGGGGCCCGCCGGGGCCGTGGTAGGGCCTGCCCTACCACGCAAGGGCCCGCCGCCAGGATCGATCGCTGCCCCGCCGGGCCCGTAGCGTCGTGGCCATGACAACCCTCCGGCACCGCGTCGCCACCGACACCCGTTACACCCTGCTCGGCCTCCCCATGGCCGCCGCCTCCTTCACCCTCACCGTCGCCGGCGTCTCGGCCGGTCTCGGCTCGGCGGTCGTGTTCGCCGGGCTGCCCGTCCTGGCTGCCACCGCCGCCATGGCCCGCCACTTCGCCGACCTGGAGCGCGCCGCGCTCCCCGGAGTGCTCGGCCACCCGATCGCCCGCCCCCGCTACGCGCAGACCCCCGCGGGGGCGGGTTCCTTCCGCCGCATGATGAACCCGCTGGTCTCCGGCCAGGCGGCGCTGGACCTGCTGCACGCGATCATCACCTTCCCGGTCTCGCTGGCCGCCGCCGTCGTGAGCGCGGTGTGGTGGGCGGGCGCGGTGCTCGGCCTGACCTTCCCGATCTACGGCTGGGCGATCGCCGCGATCCCCGGCGTGGACGGCGGCCTGCCCGCCCTGCTCGGCCTCGGCACCGGGACCGTGCCGTTCGTGGTGTTCAACACGGCGGTGGGCCTGCTGTTCGCGCTCACGCTCGTCCCGGTGGTGCGGACGGCGGCCCTGGTGAAGGCGAGCGTGTCCCAGGCCCTGCTGACCCGCGCCCACGTCCCGTCCGTGGAGGGCGTGTCCCCGGTCTGGGTGACAGCCCGATAGGGACGGGCTACCCTCCCAAGTGCCGACGTTTCCGATCTTGTGAGGGCAGGGAAGCCGTGCCGTCGTGGGCAGAGCTGCCGATCGGCCAGGTGGTACGGCTCGACGCCGACCCCGACGCCCTGGCACTGGCCCTCGATCCCCTGCCGGACGACGCCCCGGCCGTCGTCACCTACTTCGCCGCCGAGGAACGTTCCGTCGCCGGCCTGGCCGCCTCCGTCCTGCGTGAGCTGGACAAGGCGGCCATCGCGCTGTTCCCGGCCTGGTTACCGGGCGCCGAGGGCATGCGGGAGCCGTCCGGGGTGAACGTGGCCGCGGTCCAGGCGCTGGCCCTGCGCAGGGCCTCGGTGACCGGCCACTTCGGGCCGTTCCTCGCCGAGCTGGCCCGGCGGGCGCTGAGCGGCGGGCCCAGCGGGCTGGCGCCGGAGGTCCGGGCGGCGGGGCTGGTCAGGGTGCTGGCCGACAGCTTCGGCCGGGCCCGGCTGGCGGTCCTGGTGCGGGTGCCGGACGGGCTGGGCGCGGCGGCGCTGGAAGTGCTGGTCGCCGGGTGCGAGTGGCTGGCGCACCGGGGCCGGGCCGGCGTCTGGCTGGCGGGCGCGCCCCTGCACGACGACCGCGTACGGACGATCGCCACCCCGCTCCCCGCGCACCCGCTCCTCACGGGCCCGCTCACCCTGAACCCGCTCCCCGCGCACCCGCCCCCCACGGGCCCGCTCACCCTGAACCCGCTCCCCGCGGGCCCGCTTCCCGCAGCCGTACCTGACGCTCGCGAAGCCGTCCTGCTTCCCGCGACCGCCGATCGGGCGCCCGCCGTCGCGTATCCGCCGGTGGCGGGCAGGCCGCATCCGGGCAGCGCGAGCGAGCGGGCGCTGGAGGCCGCCCTGTCTGCGCGGGCGTGGGCCGAGGGCCGGGCCTGGAACCAGACGTACCGGCCGGGGCCGCTGGACGTCCCGATCCGGGTGGACCTGGTCTGGGAGCGGGAGCGCTGCGTCGTGGAGATCGACGGCCCCGATCACCGGGCTCCGGCCAAGTTCGCCGCGGACCGGCGGCGGGACGTTCTCCTCCAACTCGACGGTTACGCCGTGCTGCGCTTTCCCGATGCTCAGGTGATGACTGACATGGACACCGTCGTCCGTCAGATCGGCCAGTTTCTGCGGAACCGCCGCAGAGCGGAAGGATGAGATATGCCGGACAAAGGGCTGACCCTGCCCGAGTTCACTGCCCTGCTGGTGCTGGCCGTCGAAGCCCGCGAGGTCTCCAACAGCGAGCTCAAGGAGCACTACAGGCTGACCATCGACGGTCAGCGGCGGCTGAAGCTCAACGACCTGAAGCTGGTCGAGAGCCACCGGCCCAGGGGCGGACGCGCCTTCGTGCACGTGCTCACCGACTCCGGGTGGGCCAGGCTGGCCGAGGACCTGCGGGCCGGGGCGATCCCGCCGCAGACCGGCTCGTCGGGGGCCATCGCGCGGGCCCTGCTCGAATGGCTGCCCCGGTTCATGCGGCGCACCGACCAGCGGCTGTCGGAGATCTTCCAGCCGGAGCCGGACGTGCCCCCCGCCGGTCTGGAGTCGCAGATCCGGGCCGCGTACGCCGAGCTGGCCGCCGCGCCCGGTTCGTGGGTGAGCCTGGCCCCGCTCCGGCGGCTGCTCCCCGCCGCCCCGAAGCAGGAGGTGGACGAGGCGCTCGTCGTGATGGAACGCCTCCCGGACGTGAACCTGGTCCCGGAGTCGAACCAGAAGACGCTCACGCCCGAGGACCGCGAAGCGGCGGTGATCATAGGCGGGCAGGACAAGCATCTGCTGTGGATCGGCGAGCTGTGAGCGGCGGCGGCATCGCGGACCTGGCCGCGCTGACGTTCAACTACACCGAGGGCGCCGACGACGTGTGGCGCCGCTCCCCCTTCCACGTCGATGGCCTGCACGGCGCGTCGACGAAGATCCTCCTCGACGGGCTGGCCGAGGCCGCCCACCGCCCCGAGAGCAGCCCCATCGGCGTGGTCGTGCAGGGCCAGCGCGGCACCGGAAAGACCCACCTGCTCGGCTGGCTGCGCGAGCGCGCCCAGCGCGAGGACGGCTACTTCGTCCTGGTCGGCCTGCTGGACGCCAAGGGGTTCTGGGAGAGCATCGTGGTCTCCCTGCTGGACAGCCTCTCCCGGCCCCGCCACGACGGGCAGACGCAGCTCACCGTGCTCCTGGACCGGCTGGCCATCATGGCGGGGCTGTCCCGCATGGCCCGCCGCTCGATCACCGGCAAGCGCGGCCTCACCAGGGACGAGCTGGACGCCTTCGTCACCGCGTTCCGCCGCGTCGGGGGCCAGGTCGGCCGCGACAGCCAGGACGCCGCGCGCGCCCTGGTCCTGCTGGCCGGCGAGGATCCGGGGCTGCAGGACCTCGGGGAGTCGTACCTGTCGTCGGCGCCCGAGGGCGAGCCGGGCGAGCGGGCCCGCTGGGGCATCCGGCAGCTCGGC
Source organism: Nonomuraea sp. NPDC049637 (assembly GCF_040675235.1). Taxonomy (NCBI): domain Bacteria; kingdom Bacillati; phylum Actinomycetota; class Actinomycetes; order Streptosporangiales; family Streptosporangiaceae; genus Nonomuraea; species Nonomuraea sp. NPDC049637. Next base: position 114,528 of record NZ_JBFAOM010000022.1, on the reverse strand, counting down.
CGCACGCCGCAGGAGATCGTCAGGGATCTCTCGCGGCTGATGGCGCTCACCGGCCCGACGATCGTCGCGGTGGACCAGATCGACCCGCTCGTCGCCCAGTCACGGGTCACCACCTCCGGCAGCGCCGAGCACGACCCGGCCGAGCAGCTCATGATCGAGCGCATCGCGGGCGGCCTGATGGCGCTGCGCGAGGTCACCCGCCGGACGTTGACGGTCGTGACCTGCATCCCCGCCACGTGGGCGCTCATCGAGCGGGTCGCGGTCGACACCGTGCGCGACCGCTTCCGCCAGGCGGTGCCGCTCAAGACCATCCCCGACGCGGCCACCGCCCGCACCATGGTCGCCACGCGCTTCGAGGTGCAGTACGGCGAGGCGGGCGTCAAGCCGCCGTACCCGACGTGGCCGGTCCGGCCGGAGGCGTTCGAGCAGGCGCCCGGGATCACTCCGCGGGATCTGCTCATCCGGATCGACCGGCACGTCCGCGCCTGCCTGCTGGACGGCGAGGTCAGGGAGCTGACCGGGTTCGCGGCGGAGGCGGCGGCACATGCGCAGCCGACCGCGCGCCCTGCCGAGCACGCCCACCCCGCCGACCCCGGCGATCTCGCCGCGCTCGACGGCCGCTTCGCCGAGCTGCTGGCCGCCGCGCAGGCTCCGGTGATCGACCAGGCCAGTGAGGACACCGCGATGCCCGCGCTGCTGGCCGCCGGGCTGCACGCGTGGATCGCCGAGCAGGGTGCGGCCGGCCGGGCCTTCGGCATGGACCCGCCGCCGAGCGCCAAGCCCCCGCTGCACGCCCGGCTGCGCCGCACGCTCGACGAGAGCAGGGAGGACGAGGTCCACTGGGCCTTCCGCGCGATCAGCGCGACGCACGGCAACGCGGCGCTGAACCGCCTCCGCAAGGCGTGCGTGGCGGCCGGGCTGGACGCGGAGGTGCCCAAGCGGCGGTTGTTCCTGCTGCGCGACACCCCCTGGTCACCGGGGCCGGCGACGCGGGAGGCGATCGCGGCGTTCGAGCGGGCGGGCGGCAGGACGCTGCGGATGAGCCGCCAGGACCTGCTGGTCCTCGCCGCGCTGCGGGCCCTGATCGCGGAGAACCCGCCGGAGCTGGCCGCCTGGCTCGCCGCGCGGCGGCCGACGTCCGGGATCGGCTTCCTCACCGAGGCACTGGCCGACGCGTGGAGCGTTCCGGCCGTACCGGCCCCCGAGGCCCCTGTGGCGGCGAGGAGCCGGGGCGGCGGCGACGAGGAGCACTCCCTGACGATCGGGCGGCGCGTCTCGGACGGCGAGCCGGTGCGGATCGCGCTGGAGGCGCTGCGCAAGCACACCGCGATCTTCGCCGGTTCCGGCTCGGGCAAGACCGTGCTGATCAGGCGGCTGGTCGAGGAGTGCGCCCTGCGCGGCGTCTCATCGATCGTGCTGGACCCGAACAACGACCTGGCCCGGCTGGGCGAGCCGTGGCCCGACCCGCCGCGCACGTGGGCCGAGGGCGACGCCCGCCGCGCCGCGGAGTACCTGGCGGCCACCGACGTGACCGTCTGGACGCCGGGACGGACCGGCGGACGGCCGCTGAGCTTCCAGCCGCTGCCCGACCTGGCGAGCCTGGCCGGCGACCCCGACGAGTTCGCCGAGGCGGTCGAGGCCGCGGTCGCGTTCATCGTGCCGCGGGTCAGGCTGGACGCCAACACCGACAAGGCGCTGCGCGGGCAGGCCGTGCTCAGGCGGGCGCTGGCCGCCTACGGAGGCGGCGGCGCGACCAGCCTGAGAGGGTTCGCGGCGTACCTGGCCGACCTGCCCGACGGGGTGAGCGAGCTGGCCAGCGCCCGGCGCATCGCGGCCGACCTGTCCCAGTCGCTGACCGCGGCCATGGACAACGACCCGCTGTTCGGCGGGGCCGGGGAGCCGGTCGATCCCGGGTTGCTGGTGACGCCGCCGCCGGGCAGGCGGGCCCGCGTCTCGGTGCTCAGCCTGGCCGGGCTGCCGGGCCTGGAGCAGCGGCAGAGCTTCGTCAGCCGGCTGCAGATGGAGCTGTTCGTCTGGTTCAAGCGGCACCCCGCCCAGGACCGTCCGCTGGGCGCGCTGTTCGTCATGGACGAGGCGCAGACGTTCGCCCCCGCGGCGGGAGGCGCGTCGGTCTCCACCCGCAGCACGGTGCTGCTCGCCTCCCAGGCCCGCAAGTACGGCCTGGGCCTGGTCTTCGCCACGCAGGCGCCCAAGGGGCTGCACAACCAGATCCCGGGCAACTGCGCCACGCAGTTCTTCGGCCTGCTGAACGCGCCGATCCAGATCAGCGCGGCCAGGGAGATGGCCCAGTCCAAGGGCGGCGGCGACGTGCCGGACATCTCCCGGCTGGGCGCGGGCGAGTTCTACGTGGCCGGCGAGGGCGGCGGGTTCGCCAAGGCACGCGTGCCCATGTGCCTGACGCACCACCCGAAGGCGCCGCTCACCACGGAGGAGGTCGTCGCCAGGAGCCGCGGGGGCGCCTGATCGCCACGGTCCCGGCCGTGGAGGGGGCGGCCGGGACCGCGCCGGCCTGCGCCGGTCGTCCCAGGAGGCCGGGGCTGTGCGGCCTGCGCCGGTCTTCAGGGGGACGGGCGGCGGGCCGAGGCGAGCAGGCGGCGGGCGAGTACGGCGAGGTAGAGCGCCCAGCCGGCGCCGACGACGGCCAGGGCGGCGACCGGCTGCCAGCCCGGCAGCTCCTCGACGGCCCGCCGGCACACGGCGACCGTCACCGGGATCGTGTAGAGCGCGAAGAAGGCCAGCCCGAGCACCCGTCCTGCCACGAGGAACCAGGCGTACACCCGCACGCCGCGCGGCGCCGTACGGGTGCGCCGCGCCCGCAGGTACGCCTGCGCGTCGGCCATGAGGTTCTTGTTGCCGCCGGCGTTGGCGATGGCGTAGTAGACGTCGGTGCGCATGAAGAACAGGAACTGCCAGGCGATCTGCGACAGGCAGATGACGACGACCAGCCGCACCACGGGCAGGTCGGCGGCGTACAGCACGCAGGTCCCGGCGCAGGCGAGGAACCAGTCCACCCGCATGCCCGCCAGGTGGGCGCGGTAGCGGGCGCGCCTGGGCACGCCCCAGATGCCGGTGATCCTGGTCTGCACGACGAGGAACTGCAGGCGGGTGCCGAGCGACAGCTCGGCCCGCACGCCGAGCGACCGGGCCGCGGCGATGTGGCCGAGCTCGTGCACCAGCACCAGCAGCCAGGAGCCCACGGCGAAGGCGACGGTGAAGGTGAGGCTGTCCGACCAGACCAGCGAGGAGAACGAGGGCAGCACGCCGGGCCTGGCGACCGCCGCGGCCAGGGCGCACACGGTCAGCGCGGCCAGCACGGCGTGCGCCGGGCGGGAGAACAGCCAGGCCACGTGGCCGGGCCTGATCCGGTCCCACACGTTGGGCGGACGCCGCGGCGGCCCGAGCAGCCCGGCCGCGCCGAGCCCGGTCACGAACTCGGCGACGTCCACGTCCAGGCCGCGTTCGGCCAGGACCAGGGCGCGGGCCTCGGCGGCCGTCCTGGTGCCGTCGAGCGCCTCCACCACGGCCGCCGCCACGCCGGGCACGTTGACGAACGTCTCGCCGTTGCCGATGACGTAGTCGTCGGGGCCGTCGGCCACCACGCTGAGGAACGACAGGTCCGTCAGCGGCTCGGCCTTCACCCGCACACCTCGCAGCCGTCGCGGCGGTCGAAGTCGTAGGCCGTGGTGGTCAGCGTGAGCAGGTCGAGCCAGAGGCTGCGGCCCTCGACGGCGGGAGCTCCGGTGCCGGTCAGGAAGCGGATCACCTCGGACGCGAGCATGCCCGACACGATCCCGCACAGCGGCCCGAACGACGGGATGGCCCGTCCGGGATTGTCGTTGGCGGGCAGGACGGTGGAGCCGTACCGCGCGGCCAGGGCGGCCTCCTGGCAGGCCAGGCAGCCGGTCTTGCCGGGCACGACCAGCGGCCCGAGCAGGCCGACGTGCTGGTTGAAGCCGCCGGTGACGAACGGCGTGCCGGCCCGCACGCAGGCCTCGTTGACCCAGCGGCGGATGTGCGGCTGCGGGGTGTCGACGGTGTTGACCACGAGGTCGGCGTCGGTGACGACGTCGGAGGGGCCGGTGATGCGCCGCTCGACGCGGGTGACGCGGACGTCCGGGCAGTGCTCGCGCAGCCTGCGGGCGGCCGCGGCCGTCTTGGGCTCGCCGAGGTCGCGGACGGTGTAGAGGTGCTGGCGGTGCAGGTTGCCGATCTCGACGCGGTCGTCGTCGAGCAGGGTCAGGCGGCCGACGCCGGAGGTGGCGAGGTGCAGGGCGACCTGGCCGCCGATCGCGCCGGCGCCGAGCACCGCCACGTGCCGGGCGGCGAGGTCGCCGAGCGCGGCCACGGCCCGGTCGGCCGGCTGGAACATGGCCATGAACAGCGCGAACCTGGACAGCCGGGCGTCGGCGGCGAGCGTGCCGAGCTCGGCGTCGGTGACCAGGAAGCGGGCCGCGCGCAGCTGTTCGACGGCCGAGTCGATCTCGGCGGGGGTGAGGTCGTCGAGGAGGTCGTACAGGTCGGACTGCTCGACGGGGGTCTCGGCGCACAGGCGCAGCAGGCGGCGCAGGGGCGGCGGCGCCGGGTCGAGGATCTGGCCGGTCGGGGGGAAGTCGCCGAGCCGGACGCGCCCGCGGGCGTCGTCGATGAACAGGGGGAAGACCGGATTCACCTGAATCCTGGGCATGAAGGCGGCTCCCGGGCGAGTGAGGGCCTCCCGCGGGGTCGGGCCGCGTCGCGGGAGGCCCGAAGTGGTCAGCAGCTGTTGCTGTTACCGGTGGTCTCGACTTCTTCGACCTTCTTGATCTCGATCGTCATGAGCGATCCTTCCGTCGATCTTGATGGGCCGATGAGATCATAAAGTAAAGATCGCCCCTTTTGATAGACCCAAGTACGAAATATCCGTGAAATCGTCTTATATCCGCGCAATAAAGTCGCGGGAACGTTTCCACATTAGCGCCGCCGACTCTTCCGAGTATCCGGGAAGATCGGGATCGGCGAACAAGTGCACATTTCCCGGATAAATGAAGCACTCGAATAACGGCCCCAGCTCCGTCCGCAGACTGCGGACGTCACCGGCGTCCACCCACGGGTCGCCCTCCGCGTAGTGGAGCTGCACCGGCACCGAGACCGGCCACCCCTGCGCGCTCACCTCGGCCACGGCCGCACAGCCGTGGTAGAGCAGCAGCCCCCGGGCCAGCGGGTGCGTGGCCGCCAGGAGCTGGGCCCCGAACCCGCCCAGTGAGAACCCGGCGAACACCACCGGCCCGCGCACCTGCGCGGCGATCTCCCGCCAGCGGCGCGCGAGCTCGTCGAAGCCGATCGCGTCCCGTTTGCGCAGCCCGGATTCGAGGTCGTCGAAGACCTCGCCGTCGTAGTAGTCGGGCGTGCGCACGACGTGCCCGCCCGCGCGAAGCGCCTCCGCGGCCCCCATTACCCCCGGTCGCAGGCCCTGTGCGGAGTGCAACAGGATGATCTCTGCCATGTGCACTGTGTACCACCGCGCGCAGGCCCCACCAAGGGCCCCGTTCGGGCACCCTCCCGTGCCCCGCCGCGCCGGCGTGCGGGTCCCCGGGCGGCGGCCATGTCCGCCCGGGGGGTCGCGCGGGTCAGGAGCAGGTGTAGGCGGACGGCGTCGCGGTGTCGCCGCCCGGCCTGCTGACCTGGAACCCGAAACTGGTGCTCGCGCCGGGCGCGAGCGTGCCGTTGTACCCGGCGTTCCTGGCGGTGACGTTCTGCCCGCTGACGGTGACGGCGGCGTTCCAGGAGCCGGTCAGGGTGTGCCCGGCGGGCAGGGTGAAGGTGACCGTCCAGCCGTTGATCGGGGACGTGCGGGTGTTGGTGACGGTCACGGGCTGGATGACGTACCCGCCGCTCCACTGGGTCTGCACGGTGCCCGCTGCGGTGCAGCCGCCCCCGCCGCCCCCGGTCAGGGTGGTGAAGGTGACCGCCGGGGACTCGCCGGACAGGTTGCCCGCGCCGTCGCGCGCCCGCACGTAGACCTGGTACTGGGTGGCCGCGGTCAGGCCGGTCAGGTTGATGCTGTTGCCGGTGGACTGGCCGAGCTGGGTGTCGGTGCCGCCCTGCTCGCGGTAGACGTTGTAGCCGGCCAGGCCGCTGCCGCCGGTGTCGGTGGAGGCGGCCCAGGTGAGGGTGGCCGAGTTCGCGGTGACGTTGCCCGCGGTGGGGGCGCCCGGCGTGCTGGGCGGGGTGGTGTCGGTGGAGGCGCCGCCGGCCAGGGCGTCGTGCACGGCGGTGTACGACGGCTTCTGCTGGTAGCTCTCGTTGTAGATCAGCGCGGCGCCCTGGCCGGGGAAGGTGTCGGGCACCCAGGAGTACTTGTCGGTGAAGCCCCAGATCGTCACGCCCTGGCAGGCGGTCACCGCGAGGCAGGCGTTGACGACGTTGCGGTAGTAGGTGGCCTGGGTGGCGTCCTTGGTGGCGTCCCTGGGGGTCTGCATGCGCACGTCCAGCTCGGTGATCCGGACCTGGACGCCGAGCGCGGCGAAGCGCTGCAGGTTCTGCTGGAAGTCGCTGGGGAAGCCGTACTGGATGGCCAGGTGGGACTGGAAGCCGACGCAGTCGATCGGCACGCCCTGCTGGCGCAGCGAGGAGACCAGGTTGTAGATCGCCGTGCTCTTGGCGTTGATGCCCTCGGTGTTGTAGTCGTTGATGCACAGCTTGGCGTCGGGGTCGGCGGCGCGGGCGGCGCGGAAGGCGTCGGCGATGTAGCCCGAGCCCAGCGTGTTGTACCAGAACGACGTGCGCAGGTTGCCGTTGTCCTCGAAGACCTCGTTGACCACGTCCCACGAGACCACGGCCGGGTTGTCGGCGAAGTGGCCGACGACGTTGGCGATGTGGTTCTGCATGGCCGCGCGCATCGCGGTCGCGCTCAGGCCCTGCACCCAGCCCGGCGTCTGGTTGTGCCACACGAGGGTGTGGCCGTGCACCTGCTGGTCGTTCTGGGCGGCGAAGGCGACGATCGCGTCGGCGCCGGAGTAGTTGAACTGGCCCTGGCTGGGCTCGGTGGCGTCCCACTTCATCGCGTTCTCGGCGGTGACCTGGCTGAACTCGGTCGCCGCGATGGTGCGGTAGGACGTCTCGCCGGACAGCGGGCCGGTGGCGAGCGCCGTGCCGATGAACTTGCCCTTGGCGGACGCGTGCGTGCGCAGCGGCGCCGAGGCGTCGGCGGAGGTGGCGGGGAGGAGGAAGGCTGCGAGAATCCCCAGCAGGGCGAGGACTCTGACGGACAGGGACGAGAGCACGGGCATCTACCTCCGGAGGCAGGCACTCGATTCCGAAACCTTTCGATCCGCGGCGGATCGCACCGCAGACGGTATTGACATGCGAGAGAACGGTCAATGCCGATCCCACCCAGCCCCCAAAAGAGCAGTTGGCGAGCGAAAAATATCGGCTTTCACATGAAACTTTCACGGCTGCCCGCCCCCGGGGTTTTGGCTGCTCTAGCGCGACGTACCTACCGGTCGGTACTGTGAAAGTCCGGAATAATCGTCTGATGCGGGAGTTCTGCGCATGTCCCTTTCGCACGCCCAGGTCCAAGCCCAGCTCACCGGCCCCGGCCAGCTTTTCGAGACCGAGGAGATCGGCGACACCGGGGTACGCACGTGGAAGCACGCGCCGGCACACTTCCGCGCCCTGCTGGAGACCAGCAGGTTCCACGGCGAGCAGGTCTTCCTGGTCTACGAGGACGAGCACATCACGTTCGAGGAGCACTTCCGCCGCGCCGCCACCCTGGCCGGCCGCCTGGTCGAGGAGTACGGCGTCACCAAGGGCGACCGCGTCGCCATCGCCATGCGCAACTACCCGGAATGGGTGGTCTCGTTCTCGGCCGCGCTGGCCGCCGGAGCCATCGCCGTACCGCTGAACGCCTGGTGGACGGAGGCCGAGCTGGCCTACGGCGTGCGCGACTCGGGGGCCAAGGTGCTGATCGCCGACGGCGAGCGGGCGGTCAGGCTGGCCTCCACGGGCGTGCCGATGATCGTGACCAGGGGCGAGGCGCCCGAGGGCGCGCGGTCGTTCGACGACGTGCTGGGCGAGGTCACCGCCGACGTGCGGCTGCCCGACGTCGAGCTGTCCCCCGAGGATCCGGCGACGATCTTCTACACCTCCGGCACCACCGGCCGGCCCAAGGGCGCGCTGGGCAGCCACCGCAACCTCGGCCAGTCCCCCATGACCGTGGCCTACGGCCTCGTCCGCTCGGTCACCATGGCCGGCAAGGACGCGGGCGCGGCGGCGAGCGTGCGCCGGGTGACGTTGCTGACCGTGCCGCTGTTCCACGTCACCGGCTGCTTCTCCGCCATGATCACCTCGATGTTCACCGGCGGCGGCGTGGTGCTCATGTACAAGTGGGACCCCGAGCAGGCGCTGCGGCTGATCGAGCGCGAGCGCGTCACCACGATGATCGGCGTGCCGACCAACGCCTGGCAGCTCATGTCGCACCCCGACTTCGGCAAGTACGACCTGTCGTCGCTGACCACCCTCGGCTACGGCGGCGCCCCCGCCCCGCCCAAGCTGCTGGAGCGCATCACCACGAACCTGCCCGACCGCGCCCCCTCCAACGGTTACGGCATGACCGAGACGACCGCCCTGGCCATCGGCAACGGCGGCGCCGAGTACCACGCCAGGCCCGACAGCATCGGCATGCCCTCGGCCGTCGTGGACGTGCGCGTGGTGGACCCCATGGGCGCCGAGCTGCCCGCCGGCGAGGTGGGCGAGCTGTGCGTACGCGGCCCGAACGTGATCATGGGCTACTGGAACCAGCCCGAGGCCACGGCGCAGACGTTCGTGGACGGCTGGCTGCACACCGGCGACCTGGCCAGGATCGACGAGGAGGGCTTCGTCTACATCGTGGACCGCGCCAAGGACATGGTGATCAGGGGCGGCGAGAACGTCTACTGCGCCGAGGTCGAGGCCGCCCTGTTCGAGCACCCGGCGGTGGACGACGTGGCGGTGATCGGCGTCCCGCACGACGAGCTGGGCGAGGAGGTCGGCGCGGTGATCCGGCCGGCGCCGGGCCGGTCGGTCACGCCCGAGGAGCTGCGCTCGTTCCTGGCGGACCGGATCGCCAAGTTCAAGATCCCGGCGCACGTGTGGTTCCGCGAGGGCGAGCTTCCCCGCAACCCCGGCGGCAAGATCCTCAAGACCCACCTGCGCCGCGAGGTCCTCGGCTCCTGACCGTCCCCTCCCGGGACGCCGTACCTCTCCGGACCCAGCTTCCGGGACCCGCACCCTCCTGAAACCCCTCCGGGGCGCCTCCGCAAGGAGGCGCCCCGTTCTTTTTCCCCGAAGAACCCGCAGGTCAGAGAGCGGTTCGCGGACTTCATTACCTGGCGCGTAATCGCGGCCCCTACGCCCCGGCTGACATCGTTCAAGTGTCGCAACCAGCACTTGAAGGAGCCAAGATGACCGCCCTCACCGTCACCGCCGACCGGACCAGGTTCCTGCGCCTCGCACTCGCCGCGGACGCCGTCGTCACCGGCGGCAACGGGCTGGTCTACCTGGCCCTGGCCGGCCCGGCGAGCGACCTGCTCGGCCCGGGCGCGGGCCTGCTGCGCGAGATCGGGATCTTCCTGCTCGTGTACGGCGCCGCCGTCGGCCTGCTGGCCTCCCGCCCCGCGATCAACCCGGCGGCCGTCAAGGCCGTCATCGGCCTGAACATCGCCTGGACCCTGGGCAGTGTGGCCGCCGTCGTGACCGGCGCGCTCGAACTCAGCACGCTCGGCGCCGTCTGGGCCATTGCCCAGGCCCTGGTCGTGGGGCTGTTCGCCGAGCTGCAGATCACCGGCCTGCGCCGGACCCGCCGCTAGCAGCTCTCCTGAGAACCGTTGAAAGAACTCCTGGCAGAAAGTGAGATCGTCATGACCACCGAACTCGTCGAGCGCTACGTCGCCGCCTGGAACGAGACCGACGCCGACGCCCGCGCCAAGGCCGTCGCCGAGCTGTGGACCGAGGACGCGACCTACACCGACCCCATGGCCGACGTGGCCGGGCACGCCGGGATCGCCGCCGTGATCGAGGGCGCGCAGGGCATGTTCCCGGGCCTGGTGTTCACGCCGGGCGAGGTGTTCGACGCCCACCACCACATCGCCCGCTTCACCTGGCACCTCGGCCCGGCCGGCGAGGAGCCCCTGGCCGTCGGCTTCGACGTGATCGAGCTGGCCGAGGACGGCCGCATCCGCAAGGTCCTCGGCTTCCTCGACAAGGTGCCCGCCGCCTGACATCCCTCCCGCGAAGGCCCCCGGTCCCCCCGGGGGCCTTCGCCGTTCCTAAATGATTTGCCCTCATCGCGGACGTGGTCCGACAATCAGACTTCGTGCCACTCATGCGCCTGCTCCGTCAGCTCTCCCCCGACCTGAGCCCGCTGCGCGACTCCCGCGACTACCGGCTGCTGTTCGGCGCCGGTGTCGTCACCATGTTCGGCACGATGATCACCATGGTGGCGTTGCCGTACCAGATGAAGGAGCTGACCGGTTCCTACGTCGCGGTCGGGCTGATGAGCCTGGCGGAGTTCGTGCCGATGGTGGTGTGCGGGTTGTGGGGCGGCGCGATCGCCGACGCGCTCGACCGCCGCCGGATCATCGTGCTGAGCGAGCTGGGCCTGCTGGTCACCACCGCCGCCCTCGTGGTCAACGCGATGCTCCCCCACCCGCAGGTCTGGGTCCTGTACGTGATGGGCGCCCTGTCCACCGGCATCGCCTGCCTGCAGCGTCCGAGCCTGGAGGCGGTGATGCAGCAGGTGGTCCGGCACGACCAGCAGGCCGCGGCGGCGGTGCTGAACAGCCTGCGCTGGAACGTCGGCGCGATCGTCGCCCCGGCGCTGGGCGGCCTGCTGCTGGTGCACCTCGGCACGCACGTCGCCTACGCCATCGACACGGCGACCTTCGTGCTGTCCCTGGCGCTGCTGTGGCGCATCAGCTCGCTGCCGCCCGTCGAGGACGCCGCGCCCGCCTCGCTCAGGTCGCTGGTCGAGGGCGTGCGGTACGCCACCGGCCGCGGCGACCTCATGGGCACGTACCTGGTGGACATCGCGGCCATGGTGTTCGCCATGTCCAACGCGCTGTTCCCGTTCCTGGCCGACGAGCTGCGCTCGCCCGAGTCGCTCGGCCTGCTGTACTCGGCCGCCGCCGTGGGCGCGCTGGCCGCCTCGGTGACCGGCCGCTGGACGGCCCGCGTCCAGCGGCAGGGCCTCGGCGTGATCGTCGCGGCGGCGCTGTGGGGAGTGGCGATGACGCTGACCGCGCTGGCCCCGAGCGTGTGGCTGGTCTTCCTGTGCATCGCGCTGGCCGGCGCGGCCGACATGATCAGCGGCATCTTCCGCACCACGATGTGGAACCAGACCATCCCGCAGGAGCTGCGCGGGCGGCTGGCGGGCATCGAGCTGCTGTCGTACGCCAGCGGCCCGATGCTGGGCAACGCCCGCGCGAGCCTGATGGCCAACTTCGGCGGCACCCGCTTCTCGCTGGGCGCGGGCGGCCTGCTGTGCGTGGGCGCCGTTCTCGGCCTGGCCGCCGCCCTGCCCGGGTTCCGCCGCTACGACGCCAGAACCGACGAGCACGCGATCGCCGAACGCGCCCGCCGCCTCGAACAGTCGTCCGACCAGCCCACCCCGGCCTGACCGGCCGGCCACCCCACCGGCCGGGGCGGGGCCCTACTCCGGCTCCCGCCAGCCGTCGTACCGCTCCACCAGCTCATCCACCTGGCCGAGGGCCTGCTCGTTGAGCCCCTCCACGACGACGAGCCACTGGGCGTCCTCGGCGTCGTCCTCACCGGCGAGCGTCTCCCGTACCACCCGGGGCACGCCGAGCCCCGGGAACCACTCCCCCAGCGTCTCGGCGACCTCCTCGGCATCCCCACGCTCGCCGAACACCAGCAACTGCCTCATGCCCCACATTCTCCCGCGAGTTGCACGCGTGTACGTTCGTTCACCGAGCGTGAGCGGAGTGCAGTGACTAGCGTTGGAGGATGACTGCCGAAGCGGTCCTCCCCGACTGGGCCTTCCCTCCGCCGCAGGGCTTTGTCGCCGAGGACCTCGACCGCATTCCGGATCTGCCTCCGCACACCGAGCTGATCGACGGAAGCCTGGTCTTCGCGGGCCCCCGCCAACGCTTCCACCACGACGTGATCTTCGGTCTGCACCGAGCGCTCGCCGAGGCCGCCCCCGACCGCCTCCAGGTCTGCCAGGCGATGGCCGTGAAGCTGACCCCCGAACAGCGGCCCGAGCCCGACCTGATCGTCCTTGGGCCACAAGCGCCTTCCGACGAAACGATGACCTGCTAGCAGGCCAAGGATGTCGTCCTCGCCGCCGAAGTGGTCTCGCCCGCCTCCGAGGTGCGCGACAGGAAGCGCAAGCCCACCCTCTACGCCGAGGCGGGCATCCCCCATTTCTGGCGCATCGAGAAGGCCGGCGCGCTGCCGGTGGTCTACGTCTACGAGCTCGACCCCGCCACCGGTACCTACATCGGCACCGGTGTCCACCATGACCGGCTCAAGCTGACCGTGCCGTTCGACATCGACATCGACCTCACCGCCCTCGGCCGGCGCCGCAAGTAGAAAGGGCCGGTACGGCGATCCGTACCGGCCCCCTGTGATCGGCTCAGGCGCTGCGGAGCTGGGCGCCCACGCGGTCGGCCGCCATCGCCACCGCCGCGTCCCTGGCCGCCGTCGTCTCCTCGACCGTCAACGTACGGCCCGCCGCCCGGAACCGCATCGTGTAGGCGAGCGACTTGTTCCCCTCGCCCACCTGCTCACCCGCGTAGACGTCGAACAGCCGCACCGACTCCAGCAGCTCGCCGGCCCCGTCGCGCAACGCCGCCTCCACGTCGGCCACCGGCGTGAAGTCGGGCACGACGAGCGCCACGTCCTGCGTCGCCACCGGGTACGGCGACACCGGCGGCGCCTGCACCGGCCCGGGCATGCCCGACTCCAGCCGCGACAGCTCCAGCTCCATGGCGGCGGTGCGCGGCGGCAGCCCGTACGCCTCGATGACCCGCGGGTGCAGCTCACCGGCGTGCCCCACCAGCGTGTCGCCCACGTAGAGGGCGGCGCACCGGCCCGGGTGCCAGGGCTCGTGCTGGTCGGCGCTGATGGACAGCTCGACCCGCGACTCGGCGGCGACCAGCCGGGCGGCCTGCACGGCGTCGGCCCACGAGGCCTGCCGGCCCGAGCCCCACCAGCCGGACCGCTCGAACTCCCCGGCCAGCACGACCGCGACCCGCAGCGGCTGGTCGGGCAGCGCCGCCTCGATCGAGGCCAGCTCCTCCTCGGTGGGACGGCGCGAGACGCCGAGCACCGGAGCGGCGGCGGGGGCGTTCTCCCGGGGCCGGTAGACCGCGCCCGTCTCGAACAGCGCCACGTCGCCGAAGCCGCGCCCGACGTTGCGGACCAGCGTCTTGAGCAGGCCGGGCAGCAGCGTCGTGCGCATCAGCGGCTCGTCCTCCGACAGCGGGTTGGCCAGGCGCATGGCCCGGCGTCGCGCGTCGTCGGCGGGCAGCTGCAGCCGGTCGAAGTCGTCGGCCCCGATGAACGGGTAGCTGAGCACCTCGACGTGGCCGCCCTCGGCCAGCGCCCGGCCGACCCGCCGGCGCAGCCGCTGCCCCTCGGTCAGCCCGGCGCCCGCCGGGGCGCTGGGCAGCACCGACGGCAGCCGGTCGTAGCCTTCGAGCCGGATGACCTCTTCGGCCAGATCGTTGGGGTCGGTGAGGTCGGGCCGCCACGACGGCGGGGTGACCGTGATCATGTCGGGGCCGGTGACGGCCAGCCTGGCGGCCAGCTCGCCGCCGGTCACGACGCCGGTCGGGTCGACGCCGCCCTCGCGCACGGCCGGGTCGTCGCCGTCGGTCACCAGGCAGCCCACCTGCTCCAGGCGGCCGACGACGACCTCCTTGGAGTACGGGACGCCCGCCACGGCCGACGGATGACCGGCCGGGATCGCGATGCGCGCCGGCGTGACGTCGACCTCGGCGTGCGTCACGCCGGGCTGCACGGTCGCGCCGCCCAGCTCGGCCAGCATGCGCACCGCCCGCCACGAGGCGACCAGCGGCAGCTCGCGGTCGACGCCGCGCTCGAACCGCTTGGACGCCTCCGACACCAGCCCGTGCCGGCGCGACTCGCGCGAGATGCCGGTGGCCGAGAAGTGGGCGGCCTCGATGACGATGTCGGTCGAGCCGTCGGAGATCTCGGTCTCCAGGCCGCCCATCGTGCCCGCCATGGAGATCGGGCCCGACTGGTCGGTGATGAGGATGTCGTCGGGGTCGAGCTCGCGCACGACGTGGTCGAGCGTCTCCAGCCGCTCGCCCTCCCGGGCCCGCCGGACGACGATCTCGCCGGTCAGCTTCGACCGGTCGAAGGCGTGCAGCGGCTGGCCCAGCTCCAGCATCAGGTAGTTGGTGATGTCGACGGCCAGCGACACCGGGCGCATGCCGGCCCGGCTGAGCCGCACCCGCATCCACAGCGGGCTCTGGGCGGCCGGGTCGAAGCCGCGCACCTCGCGCAGCACGAACCGGTCGCAGGCCGTCGGGTCGCCGATGGAGGCCGGCCAGGACGGCTCGGTCTCGGCGGGCACCTCGACGTCGGCCGGGTCGCGGAAGGCCACGCCGAACGCGGTGGCCACCTCGCGGGCCACGCCGCGGACGGACAGCGCGTAGCCGATGTCGGGCGTGATCTCCAGCTCGATCACGTCGTCGCGCAGGCCGAGCAGCTCGACCACGTCGGTGCCGATGGGCGTGCCGGCGGGCAGCACCATGATGCCGTTGTGGTCGTCGCCGAGGCCCAGCTCGCGCTCGGAGCAGATCATGCCCTCGGACATGCGCCCGTACGTCTTGCGCGCCCCCACCTCGAACCCGCCCGGCAGCACGCCGCCGGGCAGCACGACGGGGACGCGGTCGCCGGCGACGAAGTTCGTGGCGCCGCAGACGATCTCGCGCGGCGTCGCCTCGCCCACCTCGACCTTGCAGTGCCTGATCGGCTTCTTGAAGCCGGTGAGCTCCTCGATCTCCAGCACCTCGCCGACGACGACGTTCTTGACGTCGTGGCCGTAGGAGGTGATGGATTCCAGCTTGAGCCCGGCCATGGTGAGCCTGTCGGCCACCTCGTGCGCGGTGGCCGCCGGGAGATCGACGTACTCCCGCAGCCAGGAGAGCGGGACCTTCATCAGATCTCCATTCCGAACGGGAGCGTGAAGCGCACGTCCCCCTCGATCATGTCTCGCATGTCTTCGGCGTTGTGGCGGAACATCAGCGTGCGCTCGATCCCCATGCCGAACGCGAACCCGGAGTAGCGCGAGGGGTCGACGCCGCAGGCGATGAGCACCCGCGGGTTGACCATGCCGCAGCCGCCCCACTCGATCCAGCCCTCGGACTTGCAGGTGCGGCACGGCGGGTTGCCGGGGATCGCCGAGGCGCCGCGGCAGACGAAGCACTTCAGGTCCATCTCGGCGGACGGCTCGGTGAAGGGGAAGTAGTTCGGCCGGAACCGGGTGGTGATGCCCTCGCCGAACATGACCTCGGCGAACCTGTCGAGCGTGCCCTTGAGGTGGGCCATGGTCAGGCCCTCGTCGACGGCCAGCCCCTCGGTCTGGTGGAAGACCGGGGTGTGGGTGGCGTCGAGCTCGTCGGTGCGGAACGTCTTGCCCGGCGAGATGACGTAGACCGGCAGCTCGCGCTGGAGCAGCGCGCGGATCTGCACCGGCGAGGTCTGGGTGCGCAGCACCATGCCCGACTCGGTGGAGTCCACGAAGAACGTGTCGTGCTCGGAACGGGCGGGGTGGTCGGGGGCGATGTTGAGCGCGTCGAAGTTGAACCACTCGCCTTCGAGCTCGGGGCCCTCGGCGACCTCGTAGCCCATGGCGACGAACGCGTCGGCGATGCGCTCCTGCAGCGTGGTCAGCGGGTGACGGGCGCCGCGCGGCCGCCGGTCCCAGGGCAGGGTGACGTCGACGGTCTCCTCGACGAGCACCCGGGCGTCGCGCTCGGCCTCCAGCTCGGCCTGGCGGGCGGCCAGCGCCTCGCCGATCGCTCTGCGGGCGCCGCCGACGCGCTTGCCGGCCTCGGCGCGGGCGGCCGGCGGCAGGGCGCCGATCTCGCGGTTGGCCAGGGCGATGGGCGAGCGGTCGCCCGCGTGCGCCAGCCTGGCCTGCTTGAGTGCGTCGAGGCTGTCGGCCGCCTTGATCGCCGTGAGGGCGTCGGCCTCCATGCGGGACAGCTCGTCGGCATGCAACGGCGTCACCTCGACGGGGTCGTAGTCAGACAAGAGTGAGCTCCGTATCCAGGGCTTGAGCGGAAATGAGTCTAGTGGGGCCCGCCCACCGGACCGACTTCGACGGCTGTCGAGCCGCTCGGGGCTTCAGACCGTGGCGAAGTCGGGTGTGCCGGTGGGCACGGTAAATCGGAACTCCGCGCCGCCCTCGGGCGCGCGCTGCACGGTGATCGTGCCGCCGTGCGCCTCGACCAGGCCCTTCACGATGAACAGGCCGAGCCCGGTGCCGCCGCGCCTGCGGCTGTTGCCGCCCCGCCAGAACTGCCGGAAGACGCGCGGAGCCAGCTCGGGCTCGATGCCCTCGCCCTCGTCGCGCACCGACACGGCCACTCCCCATCCGACGGACTCGATCTCGATCGTCACGGTGCCACGCCCGTGGCGCACCGCGTTCTCCACCAGATTACCCAGAATCTGGTCGATCTTGTCCTGGTCGAGCCACATCTCCGGCAGGCGGTCGCCGACGATCAGGCGGTAGCGGTCTTCGGAGTCGCCCGCCGCGACCCGGCCGGCGACCAGCCGGCGCGCCCTGGCCGGCAGGTCGACGACCTGGCGGCGCACCTCCAGCCGCCCGGACTCGATGCGCGAGACGTCGAGCAGCTCGGTGATGAGCCGGGTGACGCGGTCGGCGTCGTTGTTGACGGTCTCCAGCATGACGCGCTTCTGCTCGTCGGTGAAGCGCGTCCACTTGGCCAGCAGGGTGGCGGTGAAGCCCTTGACGCTGGTCAGCGGCGAGCGCAGCTCGTGGGCCACGGTGGAGACCAGGTCGGCGCGGCTGCGCTCCAGCCGGGCGCGGGCGCCGCCGTCGCGCAGGGTGATCGTGACCCGCTCGACCTCGCCGCCGCGCTCGGGCTCGCGCACCAGCCGGGCCGCGACGTAGAGCTCCTGGCCGCCCGGCAGGTGCAGCGGCCGCTCGGGGACCCTGGTCCTGGTACGCAGCCCGCCCTCGGGATCGAGCGCCTTCCACCACTCGCGCCCGTCGTGGTCGCGGAAGGGGAAGACCTCGTTCATCTCCCGGCCCACGGCGCGCTCCATGGCGACCCGGGTGAGCCGGGCGGCGGCCCGGTTGACGGCCAGCACGCACCCATATCGGTCGGTCACGATAAGACCGTCGGGGAGGTCGTCGATGGAGATCGTGCACGCGGCGGCCACGACTCGCCCGTCGGTTTCTGCGCCGTGCACGACCTCGCCTCCTCCGCCTACAACGCCGACAATAGCGGGTTTCCGGCCGCCTAGGGCACTCGCTGAGCCCTGGCGGAGGAGTAAAGGCACACCGCCGCGGCGGTGGCCAGGTTGAGACTTTCAGCCTGTCCGTAGATGGGCACTCTGACCACATCGTCCGCCTCGGCGCGTATCTCCTCCGGCAGTCCCCAGGCCTCGTTCCCGAAGATCCACACGGTCGGTCCGGAAAGATCCACGTCGTCGAGCGTGTGCTTGCCCGCGCCGTCGGCCGCCAGCACGCGCATGCCCCGCTCCCTCAGTTGACGCACGGCGGCGGCGACCGGTGCACCGATGACGACCGGCAGATGAAACAGGCTGCCCGCGCTGGCGCGCACGCACTTGCCGTTGTAGGGGTCGACGGAGGCGTCGGTGAAGATCACGGCGTCCGCCCCGGCGGCGTCGGCCGCCCGCATGACGGTGCCGGCGTTGCCCGGGTCGCGTACGTGCGCCAGCATCGCGACCAGCTTCGGCTGCCCGGCCAGCGCCTCCTCCAGCGGCACGTGCACGAGCCGGCACACCGCCAGCAGCCCCTGCGGGGTCACCGTCTGGGACAGCTCCGACATGACCTCGCCGCTGGCCCGGTGGACGGGCACCCCCTGCAGCGTGGCCTGGGTGACGAGCTCGGCGTGCCGCAGCTCGGCCTCGGCGGTGGTGAACAGCTCCAGCGTCACCCCGTCGAGTTTGAGCGCCTCGCGCACCGCCTGCGGCCCTTCGGCCAGGAACCTGCGGTCCTGCTCCCTGAAGGCGCGCTTGGTGAGCCTGCGTGCGGCCTTCACCCTCGGCGACTTCACGTTGGTCAGCTCGGACCCGGCCATGCTCTCCCCCTGATCGTGCGTGGATACAGCAAAAGGGCCCACCGTGACGGTGGGCCCTCTGTGCCTGAAGGCGACCTCAGCTCGCGGTGGCCGGAGCGTTCACGTTCGACGGCAGCGCCTTCTTGGCGGCCTCGACGAGCGTGGCGAAGGTCGAGGCGTCGTTGACCGCGAGGTCAGCGAGGATCTTGCGGTCGACCTCGATGTTGGCCAGGCGCAGGCCCTGGATCAGGCGGTTGTAGGTGATGCCGTTGGCGCGGGCAGCGGCGTTGATCCGCTGGATCCACAGACGGCGGAACGCACCCTTACGGTCCTTGCGGTCCCGGTAGGCGTACGTCATCGAGTGGAGCATCTGCTCCTTGGCCTTGCGGTACAGCCGCGACCGCTGGCCACGGTAACCGCTCGCCCTGTCGAGGACGACCTTGCGCTTCTTCTTGGCGTTGAGCGCCCGCTTCACGCGTGCCATGTTTCTTCTCCCCGGGGGTTCGCGCTACTTGGCGAGCAGCTTCTTGATCTTCTTGGTGTCTGCCGGCGAAACGACGACTTCACCCTTGAGACGACGCGTCAGCGTGGACGACTTCCACTCGTTGTAGTGCGCGCGGCTGGCGCGGCGGCGCTTGAGCTTGCCGGTGCCGGTGAGCCGGAACCGCTTCTTCGCACCGCTGTGCGTCTTCATCTTCGGCATGTCGCCGTCTCTCCTCAATTCGGTCGTGCCGGTGGCCGGGCCGGTGCTGGCCGGCCCGGTCGCGGCTTGTTCGTCTGCCGGTGGC
The DNA here is from genome assembly GCF_040675235.1 of Nonomuraea sp. NPDC049637. Classification (NCBI taxonomy): domain Bacteria; kingdom Bacillati; phylum Actinomycetota; class Actinomycetes; order Streptosporangiales; family Streptosporangiaceae; genus Nonomuraea; species Nonomuraea sp. NPDC049637. The sequence continues at coordinate 95,438 of NZ_JBFAOM010000022.1, read as the reverse complement.
TGCCGGGGCGCGTGGTGTAAGGCTAACCCCGGCTGCAGGTCACGCTTCCTGTACGGAAGGTTCCGCCGCCTGCACGGAAGACTCCTCTTCCGATGCGGGAAGCTCCTCGCCGCCACGCTGCGCCTTGGCGGCAGCCTTTTCGGCCTTGGCCTCGGCCTTCTTCTTGTGCGGACCGATCACCATGATCATGTTACGGCCGTCCTGCTTGGGCTGGGACTCCACGAACCCGAGCTCCTGGACGTCCTCGGCCAGCCGCTGCAGCAGCCGGAAGCCGAGCTCCGGCCGGGACTGCTCACGCCCGCGGAACATGATCGTGACTTTGACCTTGTCCCCCGCCTTGAGGAACCGCACCACGTGACCCTTCTTGGTCTCGTAGTCGTGCGGGTCGATCTTCGGCCGGAGCTTGATCTCCTTGATGATCGTGTGCGCCTGATTCTTGCGCGCCTCGCGCGCCTTCATCGCGGACTCGTACTTGAACTTGCCGTAGTCCATGAGCTTGCACACGGGCGGTCGAGCCGTGGCCGCGACCTCGACGAGGTCGAGGTCGGCCTCCTGGGCGAGCTTCAGCGCGTCGTGAATGCTGACGATGCCGACCTGCTCGCCGTTCGGGCCCACGAGGCGAACCTCGGGAACTCGGATACGCTCGTTGATGCGGGGCTCAGTGCTGATGGGGCCTCCTAGGTTTGCGATCCCTACGTGCTCGTCGTGGCGGGGGCCTTCCGCGCCGAAGACGCGAAAAGCCCCGCACGTCGCGCATGCGGGGCCACTGAGCTCTGTGGCTTCGTGGCCTCGAGCTCCCCGGAGAGTCCGGCGTGATCCTGGACCCGGCCACCTTTCGGCGACTCGGGTGGGAGGGAGACCTCCGCTTGCGCGTCCAGCAAGGCATGCCGGACCGATCAGAGAGCTACATTACCACAACCACGCAGGCGCCTCGAATCATCCCGCCGGCGCGGGTAATCATCGGGAAGATCACTGCGGACGGGCCGCGGCCCGCCGGGCGATCTCGGCCTCGCCCGCCGCGCGCATGGCCTCGACCGGCACGTCCGGACGGCCGGTCATCAGCTCCACCTGCCGCGCCGCCTGGTGCAGGAGCATCGCGAAGCCGCCGACCACCGTGCCGCCCGCGTCGCGGACCGCCGTGGCCGCCCTGGTGGGCCAGGGAGCGTAGACCACGTCGAACAGCGCCGGCACGCGGGCCAGCCGCCCGGCGAAGGCGTCGGCGGCCCCCGCGGGCAGCGTGGAGACCACCAGGTCCACCCCCGTGTACGCGTCGAGCTTGTCGAACGTCTCCACCGCCAGCGCCACGCCCAGCCGTTCGGCCACCTCGGCGGTCTCCCCCGCCCTGGCCGGGTCGCGGACCAGCAGCGTGGCCGCGAACAGCCCCAGGTTGCGCAGGGCCGCCAGCGCGGAGGCGGCCGTGGCGCCGCCGCCCAGCACGGTCGCCGACCGCGGCGCGGGCACGCCCGCCTCGGCCAGCGCCCGCTCGATGCCGTAAACGTCGGTGTTGTGGCCGTGGCGCAGGCCGTCGGCGAAGACCACGGTGTTGGCCCCGCCCACCTCGACGGCCAGGTCGGAGACGGTGTCGAGGAGCGGCAGCACGGCGCGCTTGAGCGGCATCGTCAGCGACAGCCCCGCCCAGGCGCGCTCGCCGCCCAGCTCACCGCCCTGCTCGCCGTCGCGCTGCTCGCCGCCCCGCTCGCCGTCGCGCTGCCCGCGCACGGGGGTCAGCCCGGCGAGCAGGCCGGGCAGCCGCGCCTCGTCGCACTCGATCGCCTCGTAGCTCCACCCGTCGAGCCCCATCGCCGCGTAGGCGGCCCTGTGCAGGTGGGGCGAGAGCGAATGCCCGATCGGCGAGCCCATGACCGCAGCCCGCATCGACACTCCTTCCGGGAACACGGTCCCTCCTCCTACCACGCCGCGGGGGCCGCCGGTCGTCGGACGGCTCCCGCGGCGGAGGTCAGCCGCCGTTCCGCTTGTACTCGGCCAGCAGCGCCTGGCGTTCGGCCTCGGTGGTCGCGAACTTGGTGACGCGGCTGTTGGGGTCGGTGGCGACGAAGTAGAGCCAGTCGCCCTTGGCCGGGTTGAGCGCCGCCTCGATGGCGTGCTGGCCCGGGTTCGAGATGGGGCCCGGCGGCAGGCCGAGGTACATGTACGTGTTGTACCGGCTCTTGGTCTTCGTCTCGGCGATGGTGGCGGCGGTGCGGTACTTGTTGAGCGCGTACATGACCGTGCTGTCCATCTCCAGCTTCATCTCCGGGTCGCGGTCGAGCCGGTTGTAGATGACGCGGGCGATCTTGGGCATGTCCTCGAACCGGCCGGCCTCGGCCTGGATGATGCTGGCGATGACCACGATGTCCTGGGGCTTGCGGCCCAGGGCCTTGGCGCCGCCTTCGAGGTCGACCTCGTCGGCCGTCTGGTTGAACCGCTTGACCATCGCGCCCAGGATCTGGGCCGGGGTGGCGTTGGGCGGGAACTCGTAGGTGGCCGGGAAGGCGTAGCCCTCCAGCTTGCCCTTGGCGTACGACGGCAGGTCGAGGTCGGCGGTGTCCTTGGCCGCGGCCGCGAACCCCTTGGCCGGCTTGCCCGTCGCCTTGGCCAGCGTGGTCAGCGTGTCGGACAGCCTCAGGCCCTCCTTGACCCCCACCTTGGCCAGCAGCTTGTTCTCGGGGCTCAGCATCGCCACCGCGTCGGCCGCCGACATCTTCTTGCGCATCTTGTACTGGCCGGGCTGGAGCGAGCCGCTCTTGCCGGCGTTGCCGATGGCGGTGCTGAACGCCCTGGCGCTGGCCACGACGCCGAGGCGCACCAGCTCCTCGGCCACCTCCGACGCGCTCTGGCCGTCCTTGATCTCGACGGTCACCTCGCCGGTGCCCTGGCCGGTGTAGTCGTCGGGCACGAGGGCGTCGCTGACCCACAGGTAGCCGTAGTAGCCGCCGCCGCCGATGATGCCCGCCAGCACGACGAAGGCGAGCAACGGCGCGATGAAGCCGCCCCGGTTACGACGTCTGCGCCGGCGGCGGTTGCCGCCGCGCTTGCCGGAGCCGCGGGCACGGCGCCGGGACCGGCCCTCGTCGTCCTCGGTGCCGAGCAGGGAGTTCAGATCGAGATCGCTCATAGCTGCGCTGGCCAATCTCCCGGTACGGCCCGTTCGGCGTCAAGCGGTTGTGCCGAACCGGCGGAGCTCACCGGGCGAAACGGGGGGATCCGCCGGTCATGCTCCCACGACCAGCGGAGATCACTCTGGGTAGCCATGCTAGGGGATGGGAAGAGGGCGCATGACCCGGTATGGGGCTTTTGCGCGGGCACAGGGGGGGTCCCGCCGAACATCAGTCCGTCCCGAGGTTCTTGTTCAACTCTTCCCGGTATCTCACGAACTCGCTCTCTTTGTTGGTGAATTTGGTGATTCTATGCGCCGGATCCGTCGTCACAAACCAGTGCCAATCACCCGCGGCTGGATTCAGGGCCGCCAGCAGCGCCTTCTCACCCGGATTGGCGATGGGCCCCGGCGGCAGTCCGCGGCGGTGGTAGGTGTTGTAGGGCGAGTTCACCTTGGTGTCGCTCTCCGTGACTTTCAGTGACCGGCGGTTCTGCGCGTACAGGACCGTGGTGTCGAGCTCCAGCGGCGTGTTGCTCTTGAGTCTGTTGTAGATCACTCTGGCGATCTTGGGGTAATCGGCGTCGGTGCCGCCCTCCGCCTGCACGAGGCTGGCGACCGTGAGCGCCTCCAGCGGGGTCAGGCCGAGCCGCCGGGCCCGCTCCGCCAGGTGGATCTGCCGGGCGGCCACGCCCCACCGCTCCACCATGGCGGCCAGCACGTCCACCGCCTTGTCGCCGGGCTCGACCTCGTACGTGGCGGGGAACAGGAAACCCTCGATCCCGGGCGCGTACGACGGCAGCCCGAGCAGGCTCTTGTCCACGCTCTGCAGCTCCTTCAGCGGCAGCGCGGCCAGCTGGGCGACGCGCCGCAGCACCTCGGCCGCGCGCAGCCCCTCCGGCACCGCCACCCGCCTGACCATCCGGGAGGCGGGCGCGAGCAGCAGGTCGAGCGCCGCGCCCGCGGCCATGCCCTTGCGCAGCCGGTAGTGGCCAGGACGCAGCCGGTTGGCCACGGCCCGCTCCTGAGCCGCATTCACGAACGAACGCGAGCTGGCCACCACGCCGGCGTCGGCCAGCGCCGTGCCGATGTCCTCGGCGTTCGCCCCGGGCGGAATGCGGACGGTCACCGTCCCGCTGCCCACGCCCTCGAAGTCCTCGGGGCTCAGGTACGGCCTGACCACCGTGAGCACGCCCGCGCCCGCCGCCACCAGGGCGGCGACCAGCGCCGCGGAGACCAGCCCAGCCTTGCCCAGGGCCCGGCCACGACGGGACGACCGATCACTCCCGGCCCGCTCCGCACCCACCGGACGCGGGCCGCTCCCGGCGGACCCCCCGGCCACCGGCCGCGAGCCACCTCCGGAAGCCTCCTCGCGAGCCGACCGCGGGCCGCTGCCGGAAGGCTCCTCGCCGGCCGACTGCGGGCTGCTTGAGGATGGCTCCTCGCGAGCCGACCGCGGGCCGCCCCCGGGCGGCTCCTCGTCGGCCCACTGCGAGCTGCTGCCGGCAGGGATTCCAGCCGCCGGCTGCCGGCTGCCTCGGGGAGGGTCCTCGGCCGCCGGCTGCGTCTCGTGCTCGCTGTCCGGCCGCAGGAACGGGATGACCTCGCCGTCGTCGTCGGGGGTGGTGCTCACGCGGCCACCTCGCCGGTCGGACGCCCGGCGGGCGGCATCGGGGCCTGCGCACGAGCCATGCCCTCGGGACGGGCCTTTCGGTGCCGCCCGGTCATGAGGCAGGTCCGTCGGCCGCCGCGGGGGGCGGTTCGACGGGCCTGCCTGGTGGTCTGTCGGTGGCGCGTTCGGAGTCGAGGGCGTCCTGGAGCAGCACGACGGCGGCCGCCTGGTCGACGACCCCGCGCTGCTTCTTGGCGCGTACGCCGCTGGCCCGCAGCCCGTGCTGGGCGGCGACCGTGGTGAGCCGCTCGTCGAACAGCCGCACGGGCGTGGGCGCCAGCCGGCCGGCCAGCTCGGCGGCGAACGCGCGGGCCAGCCCGGCCGCCTGCCCCTCACGCCCGGACAGCGACGTGGGCAACCCCACGATCACCTCGATCGCCTCGTGCTCGGCGACGATCTCGGCGAGCCGGTCGAGGTCGCCCTTGCCGCGGCGCACGGTCTCGACCGGCGTGGCCAGCGTCCCGCTGGGGTCGCTGCGCGCCACGCCGATGCGTACGGAGCCGACGTCGACGCCGATCCGCGAACCGAACCTCATGTCATCCGATCTGCTCGCCGATGGCCTGTTCGACCAGGCCGAGCGCGTCGCCGATCGCCTCGGGCCGCGTACCGCCGCCCTGCGCGACATCGTCCTTGCCGCCACCGCCACCCCCAAGAGCCTTGGCGGCGACGCCGACCAGCCTTCCGGCCTTGAGCCCCCGCTCGCGCCCCGCCTCGTTGACCGCGGCGACCACCACGGGCCGGTCGGAGGGGGCGCCGGCGATCACCACGACCGCCGGCCGGTCGGCCGGGAATCTGCCACGCACATCAAGCGCGAGCTTACGCAGATCGTCGGCGCCGGTGCCATCAGGCGCGCGGTGTGTCACCACGGAGACTCCGTGCAGGTCACGGGCCTGGGACGCCAGCTCACCGGCCACCTGGAGCACCTGCGCCGAGCGCACCTTCTCCAGCTCCTTCTCGGCGGTGCGCAGGCGGGTGACGATGCCCTCGATGCGCTCGGGCAGCTCCTCGCGGCGCGCCTTGAGCTGCTCGGACAGCTGGGCCACCAGCACGCTCTCGCGGGCCAGGAAGCGGAAGGCGTCGATGCCGACCAGCGCCTCGACCCGGCGCACGCCCGCGCCGACCGACTGCTCGCCCAGCACCTTGACCAGGCCGAGCTGCCCGGAGCTGTGCACGTGAGTGCCGCCGCACAGCTCGCGCGAGTAGTCGCCGATCTCGACCACGCGGACCTCGTCGCCGTACTTCTCGCCGAACATCGCCAGCGCGCCCATCGCCCTGGCCTCGGCCTGGGAGGTGTAGAACGCGTTGACCTTGAGGTCGTTGATCAGCACCGCGTTGACCTCGTCCTCGACGTCGCGCAGCACGCTGGCCGGGACGGCGCCCGCCGCGGTGAAGTCGAAGCGGAAGCGGCCCGGGGAGTTCTCCGAGCCCGCCTGCGCGGCCGTCTCGCCCAGCGCGTTCTTGAAGCCGCGGTGGACCAGGTGGGTGGCGCTGTGGCTGCGCGAGATCGCCCGGCGGCGCTCGACGTCGATCTCGGCCTGCGCCTCGTCGCCCGCCTTCAGCTCACCGCTGCGGACCTTGCCACGGTGGACGATCAGGCCCTTGAGCGGCGACTGCACGTCGAGGATCTCGACCTCGGCGCCCGCCGTGCGGATGACGCCCTGGTCGGCGAGCTGGCCGCCGCCCTCGGCGTAGAAGGGGGTGCGGCCGAGCACGATCTCGACGGTCGTGCCCGCGCCGGCCGCCGGCACGCTGACGCCGTCGACCAGGATGCCGACGACGGTGGTCTCGGCCTCGGTCTCGTCGTAGCCCAGGAAGTCGATCTTGCCGGCCTTCTCCAGCAGGTGGCCGAAGACGGAGATGTCGGCGTTGCCGGTCTTCTTGGCCGCGGCGTCGGCCTTGGCCCGCTGCCGCTGCTCCTTCATCAGGCGGCGGAAGCCCTCTTCGTCGACCTTCAGGCCCTGCTCGGCCGCCATCTCCAGGGTGAGGTCGATGGGGAAGCCGTAGGTGTCGTGGAGCTGGAAGGCCTGGTCGCCCGAGAGCGTCGAGCCGGACTTGCGCTTGGTCTCCTCCACGGCCACGTCGAAGATCGCGGTGCCGGTGCGGAGGGTGCCCAGGAAGGACGTCTCCTCGGCGTCGATGACCGCGTGGATCTGCGGCGCGTCGGCCTTGAGCTCGGGGTACTGCTCGCCCATCACGTTGATCGCGACGTCGGTCAGCTCGTGCATGTAGCGCTCGTCGCCGGAGCCGAGCAGGCGCAGGTTGCGCACCGAGCGGCGCAGGATGCGGCGCAGCACGTAGCCGCGGCCCTCGTTGCCGGGCATGACGCCGTCGGCGACCAGCATGGTGCCGGTGCGCACGTGGTCGGCGATCACGCGCAGGCTCACGTCGGCGCGGTGGTCGCGGCCGTAGCGGGTCTTGGTGAGCTCGGCCGCCTTGTCGAGGATCTTGTAGGTGGTGTCGATCTCGTAGAGGTTGTCGACGCCCTGCAGGATCGTCGCCATGCGCTCCAGGCCCATGCCGGTGTCGATGTTCTTGGCCGGCAGCTCGCCGGAGATGTCGAAGTCGACCTTGGTGCGGACCTGGCTGAGCTGGTACTGCATGAAGACGAGGTTCCAGACCTCGAGGTAGCGGTCCTCGTCGGCGACGGGGCCGCCCTCCTTGCCGTACTCGGGGCCGCGGTCGTAGTAGATCTCCGAGCAGGGGCCGCCGGGGCCGGGCACGCCCATGTGCCAGTAGTTGTCCTCCAGGCCGCGGCGCTGGATGCGGCTCTCGGGCACGCCGACCTTGTTGCGCCAGATGTCGTAGGCCTCGTCGTCCTCGAGGTAGACGGTGGCCCACAGCCGCTCCTCGGGGAAGCCGAAGCCGCCGTCGGACTCGGACCTGGTGAGCAGCTCCCACGCGAACGGGATCACTTCGGACTTGAAGTAGTCGCCGAAGGAGAAGTTGCCCAGCATCTGGAAGAAGGTGGCGTGCCGGGTGGTCTTGCCGACCTCTTCGATGTCGGGGGTGCGCACACACTTCTGCGCGGTGGCCAGCCGTGACGCCGGAGGCTTGCGCTGCCCCAGGAAGTACGGCTTGAACGGCACCATACCGGCAGGAACCAGGAGTAGCGTGGGGTCCTCAGCGATCAGGCTGGCCGAGGGCACGACCTTGTGCCCACGCTCCTCGAAGAAGCGCAGGAAGCGGCGGGCTATCTCTGCCGACTCCATTGTGGCCATCCTTTGCTGGTAGTCAGTTGTCGATTTCAGCGTTGTCGAGCCCGAAGCGCGCCCGCAACTGGGTTTCGCGCTCGGCGGCCTCGCCGAGCGCGTCAGAGGTAAAGTCTCTCACCCGCGCGAGCATCCCCGCCGCGCCGTCGGCGGTGCGCCGTACGACGTGGGTCGGGTGCAGCGCCTGCAGCCTGCGCATCACCCAGAAGGCGAGGAACGCGCCGAGCGAGAGGTAGAACAGCCGTCTGATCACCGGGACCGCCTCACCCGGGCGGGCCTGCGGGCCTCGATGGCGCGCCGCACGCCGTAGCCGAGCGACGACACCTTGATCAGCGGGCCCGTGAAGATGGTCTGCGTCACCGCGCTGAGCTTGGCGGCGTGCGCGCTGACCTGCTTGACGTCCTGGGCGATGGCCTCGACGGCGACCAGTTGCCTGTTGGTCTCGTTGACCGTGACGCTCACGTCGTCGAGCAGCGGGACCAGGCGGTTGTTCAGGTCGGAGACCGCCTTGGTGGTCTCGGTGAGCAGCCTGGCGAGCTTGACGAGCACCATGGCGAGAACGCAGACCAGGACAATCCAGCCCGTGGCCGCGATCAGCCCGGCGACCTCTCCAGCGGTAAGCATCCGCTCATCTCCCTCGTACGCTGGGCCGGAACGGCATGAACCCTATCGCGTCCCGGCGACAAGGTCGGTGAGGAAAACGGGCCGGATCCGGCGGCGAGGCCACCTGCGGACACTTCCGTGACCGATCACATGCCGCTCCGACCAGGCGTTCCGCCGCCCGGCCCGCCTCCTGCCACTCCTTCTGTCACGCCTTCTGCCACTCCTTCTGTCACGCCTTCTGTCACGGCTCGGGCACGCGGGCGAAGGCGCGTACGGGAACCCGCCCGGCGCCCTCCAGGAGCGGCGGCGCGGCCGTGAACAGGGCGCCGGTGGGCGGCAGCCGGTCGAGCCCGGCCAGCCGCTCCACGACCGGCACGCCCGCCGCCAGCAGCACGTCGAGAGCCGCCGAGCCCCCCGGGCCGTCGAGCCCGTCCGCGTCGGTGCCGACCAGGGACGCGCCGCTCGCGGCCAGCCACTCGGCGGCCTGCGGGGTGAGCCTTCCCCCGCCGGGCGCGCCGGTGTGCAGCAGCACCGCCCTGCCGCGCACGTCGAAGGCGGCCAGCGCGCCCACGCCGACCTCCCGCGCCTCGGCTCCCGCCACGCGCACCACCACGGCGGGCAGTTCGGCGGTGCGGGCCAGGGGCAGGCCGGTCAGGTCGCCGCCGGGCGCGACCAGGCGCGTGCCGCCGTCGGCGGGCGGGCGGGCCAGCTCGACCAGCACTCCCCCGGCGGCCGGCGCGGCCTGCGCGGCGCGGTCGGAGGGCCCTCCCCTGGTGCCCTTGTGCGGCTCGGCGAAGATCTCGACGTTGTCGAGCTCGACGCCGTCGGTCATCAGCAGGCCGAGCGAGGCCACGAACAGCCCGGCGATCTCGTCCTCGGAGGCGTCGGGGCCGGGCAGGTCGACGCGGAAGCCGTGGACGGCGAGGTCGCCGCCGTTGCCGAAGGTGATGCGGGCGTCGAAGCTCGCGCGGTGGTCGGTCATGATGGCGATCAATCTAGCGCGCGTGCAGGGGCTCAGGAGCCGCGCAGGAACTCGCGGATCCGGGCCCACCGGTCGGCCACCGGGGCCTCGGCGCCGTGCCGGGTGGGCTCGTAGTAGCGGCGGTCGCGCACCTGCTCGGGCGCGTAGTCCTGGCGCACCAGGCCGTGGTCGAAGTCGTGGGGGTACTTGTAGCCGCCGCCGTGGCCGAGCTTGGCCGCGCCCGGGTAGTGGGCGTCGCGCAGGTGGCCGGGGACCTGGCCGATCAGCCCCTTGCGGACGTCGCCGACCGCCGCGCCGATGGCCTTGACGACCGCGTTGGACTTGGGCGCCATCGCGCAGTGGATGACGGCGTGGGCCAGGTTGATCTGCCCCTCGGGCAGCCCGATGAGCTGCACGGCCTGGGCCACGGCCACCGCGGTCTGCAGGCAGGTGGGGTCGGCCATGCCGACGTCCTCGGAGGCGAAGATGACGATGCGGCGGGCGATGAAGCGCGGGTCCTCGCCGGCCTCGATCATGCGGGCGAGGTAGTGGAGGGCCGCGTCGGCGTCGGAGCCGCGCATCGACTTGATGAACGCGCTGATCACGTCGTAGTGCTGGTCGCCCTGGCGGTCGTAGCGCACGGCGGCCTTGTCGGCGGCCTTCTCCACCACCTCCACGGTGATGTCGTCGGCCAGCAGCGCGGCGGCCTCCAGGTAGGTCAGCGACCTGCGCGCGTCGCCGCCGGCCAGGCGCACCAGGTGGTCGAGGGCCTCGGGCGCGAGCCGGGCGCGACCGTCCAGGCCGCGCGGCTCGGCCACCGCGCGCTCCAGGACCGCGCGCACGTCGTCGTCGGACAGCGACTCCAGCGTGAGCAGCAGCGAGCGCGACAACAACGGCGAGATGACCGAGAAGTACGGGTTTTCGGTGGTGGCGCCGATGAAGGTGACCCAGCGGTTCTCCACCGCCGGCAGCAGCGCGTCCTGCTGGGCCTTGTTGAAGCGGTGGACCTCGTCGACGAACAACACGGTCTGCCGGCCGCTCATGCCCAGCTCGCGGCGGGCGTTGTCGATGGCGGCGCGGACGTCCTTGACGCCGGCCGAGACGGCGGAGATCTCGACGAAGCGGCGCTTGGTGACGTTGGAGACGACGTAGGCCAGGGTCGTCTTGCCGGTGCCGGGCGGGCCCCACAGGAACAGCGACATGGGGGCCTCGCTCTCGACCAGCCGCCGTAGCGGCGTGCCGGAGCCCAGCAGATGCCGCTGGCCGATCACCTCGTCGAGGGTGCGCGGGCGCATCCGCACCGCGAGGGGTTGCGGGGTGGCCTCCTCAGCCGCCGAATCGAACAGGCTATCCACAACGCGAGATTACACGCCGGTCAGACCCGCCGCGGCCCACACGGCCCTGGCCCCGGAGTCGCCCGCCCGGAAGCAGAAGTAGCCCGCCACGACGGCCAGGACGACCGTCAGCGCCGACAGCACCAGCGTGACGGGCCTGCCGAACCGGTCGGAGGTGAGCGAGCCGCGGGCGGGGGTGGTGGCGTACACCAGGGCCAGGCAGGCGGCGGCGAGCCCGGCCGCCGACAGCAGCAGCGGGGTCGCGAAGCCCTCGTGGACGGCGACGCGCGCGCCGAGCGGGCCGCCCACGCCGGTGAAGCGGGCCCGCTTGAGGCTCTCGCCGCTCTCCTTGGCCGCCAGGACCGCCGCGGGGGCGGCCACGGCCAGCAGCACCACCGCCCACGCCGTCACGGCCCGTACGCGGGGCGCCAGGGCGTACGCGGCGCCTACGAGGACGAGCAGCGGGGTCAGCACCACGGCGAGGTGCACGATCAGCGGATGGGCCGGCAGGCCGAGGATCTGGTCGAACACGATCACTCCTTGGAGGGGTCCACCTGGACTACGTATCCGTCAGCGAAATGGTTCTCTCCTCGCTTGCCCCACTCTGCGGCTTCCGCCACTTACGCCCGGCACATATCGGAGGCCGGTAGCATTCGCGGAGTTGTTTGGTCATGTGTCGGCAAAGATGAAGGAGACAACCGGTGAGCGGCGACGACCGCCAGAGCGAGCTGGCCCGGGAGCACAAGGAGCGGCAGGCGAGGCGCGCGGCCGAGCAGACCGCCAAAGCCAGGCGGAACACCTTCATCGGCGCGGGCGTGGCCGTCGTCGTGGTGGCGGGCGGCATCTTCGCCGCGACCACCCTGATGGGCGACGACAAGAAGACGGTCGCGGCGGAGAGCACGCCCTCGCCCTCCGCCAGCACCAGTTCCCCCGCCCCGACGGCGCTGCCGAGCACCACGCCGCCCAAGAAGGCGGGCAAGGTGTCGTGCACCTACAAGCGTGACGACTCCGCGCCCAACAAGTTCGTCGGCCTGCCGGGCAAGCGGCCCAACCTCAAGCTCAAGACGATGACCGTGAGCACCAACCACGGCGACATCGTGATCGACGTCGACGCGAACGCGACCCCGTGCTCGGTCAACTCGATGGCGTTCCTGGCCAAGAAGGGCTTCTACGACAACACCAAGTGCCACCGGCTGGTGACGCCGGAGACGGCCGGTCTGTACCTGCTGCAGTGCGGCGACCCGCAGGCCAAGGCCGACGGCCGGAACCCGACCGACGGGCAGGGCACGGCCGGTTACGTGTTCGGCGACGAGGCCGTCGGCATGTCCTACACCAAGGGCGTGGTGTTCCTGACCCAGCCCGACGGCGCGTCGGGGCAGAACAGCAGCCAGTTCGCCATCTCGCTGTCGGACGAGAACGGCCAGCTGGAGCCGCAGTACTCGGTGCTCGGCATGGTCCGCTCCGGCCTGGACATCATCGAGAAGGTGGCCAAGGACGGCGTCATCGTCAACGGCGACGACATCGTGGGCGACGGCGGCTCGACCGCGCCGAAGAACCCGATCATCATCAAGCGCGTCACCTTGAGGTAGCACGCGGAACACGACGGCGGGCGCCCCCCTTCGAAGGGGGGCGCCCGCCGTCGTCGTGTCAGGACTCGGACTTGGGCTGGGCGTCGACGCCCGCCTCCTTGCGCTGGTCGGCCGTGATCGGCGTCGGCGCGCCGGTCAGCGGGTCGAAGCCGGAGGCGGTCTTCGGGAACGCGATCACGTCGCGGATCGAGTCGCCGCCGGACAGCAGCATGCAGATCCGGTCCCAGCCGTAGGCGATGCCGCCGTGCGGGGGCGGGCCGTACTTGAACGCCTCCAGCAGGAAGCCGAACTTGCTCTCGGCCTCCTCCTTGGAGATGCCGAGCACGTCGAAGACCCGCTGCTGCATCTCGGCCCGGTGGATACGGATCGAGCCGCCGCCGATCTCCATGCCGTTGCAGACCATGTCGTAGGCGTAGGCCAGGGCCTCGCCCGGGTGGTCCTGGAAGTTGTCGGCCCACTCCGGCTTGGGGCCGGTGAACGGGTGGTGCACGGCCGTCCAGCCGCCCTCGCCGTCCTCCTCGAACATGGGGGCGTCGACCACCCACAGGAACGACCACTGCGACTCGTCGATCAGGCCGCAGCGACGGCCGATCTCCAGGCGGGCCGCGCCCAGCAGGTCGCGGGAGGCCGAGCGGGCGCCGGCGGCGAAGAAGATCGCGTCACCGGGGGCGGCGCCGACCTTGGCGGCCAGGCCGGACAGCTCCTGCTCCGACAGGTTCTTGGCGACCGGGCCGCCGAGCGTGCCGTCCTCCTGGACCAGCACGTAGGCCAGGCCCTTGGCGCCGCGGCTGCGCGCCCACTCCTGCCAGCCGTCGAGCTCCTTGCGGGTCTGCGAGGCGCCGCCCGGCATGACCACCGCGCCGACGTAGTCGGCCTGGAAGACGCGGAAGGAGGTGGCCGAGAAGTAGTCGGTCATCTCCACGAGCTCCTGGCCGAAGCGCAGGTCGGGCTTGTCGGAGCCGTAGCGGGCCATGGCGTCGGCGTAGGTCATGCGCGGCAGCGGCATGGGGATCTCGTAGCCGAGGATCTCCCGCCACAGGCGGCCGACCAGCTTCTCGCCGACCTCGATGACGTCCTCCTGGTCGACGAAGGACATCTCGACGTCGATCTGGGTGAACTCGGGCTGGCGGTCGGCCCGCAGGTCTTCGTCGCGGTAGCACTTGGCGAGCTGGTAGTAGCGCTCCAGGCCGGCGACCTGCAGCAGCTGCTTGAACAGCTGGGGCGACTGCGGCAGGGCGTACCAGTTGCCGGGCTGCAGGCGGACCGGCACCAGGAAGTCGCGCGCGCCCTCGGGGGTCGAGCGGGTCAGCGTCGGGGTCTCGACGTAGACGAAGCCGAGCTCGTGCATCACCTCGTTGGCCAGGTAGGTGGCCTTGGAGCGGGTGCGCATGGCGGCGGCGACCTGCTGGCGGCGGATGTCGAGGTAGCGGTACTTGAGCCGGGCCTCCTCCGACACGCCGACGTTGCCCTCGATGGGGAACGGCAGCGGTGCGGACTCGCTCAGCACCTCGACCCGCTCGGCCACGACCTCGATCGCGCCGGTGGGCAGCTCGGGGTTCTCGTTGCCCTCCGGGCGCACCCTGACCTGGCCGACCACCTGCACGCAGTACTCGGCGCGCAGGTCGTGGGCGTGGTCCTCCTCGCGGAAGACCACCTGCGCCGAGCCGGAGGCGTCGCGCAGGTCGATGAAGACCACGCCGCCGTGGTCACGGCGGCGGGCCACCCATCCTGCGAGCGTCACCTGCTGCCCGGCGTGCTCCTTCCGGAGCGACCCGGCCGTATGCGTGCGGATCACTGCACTTTCCCTTTCAAAACGTCGGCGACCTGGGCCAGCGGCACCTGGGTCTGTTCAGCGGTGGTCAGGTCCTTCAGTTGCACGGCCTCGGCCGCGAGGTCTCGCTCGCCCAGGATCAGCGCGAAGCGGGCGCCGGATCTGTCGGCGCCCTTCATCGCTCCCTTGAGCCCCTTGCCGCCGAAGGCCATGTCGGCGCTGACGCCCGCCTCGCGCAGCTCGGAGACGAGCAGGAACATGCGGCGGCGCGCGTCGTCGCCCAGCGGGACACCGTACACCTGGACGCGGCCCGGCGCGGCCTCGCCGAGCAGACCCTCGGACTCCATGGCCAGGTAGGTGCGGTCGGCGCCGAGCGCCCAGCCGACACTGGGCAACGGCGGGCCGCCCAGCATCTCGCTGAGCCCGTCGTAGCGGCCGCCGCCGCCGACGGCCGACTGGGAGCCGAGCCCGCCGTGCACGAACTCGAACGTGGTGCGCGTGTAGTAGTCGAGCCCGCGCACCAGGCGCGGGTCGTCCTCGAAGGCCACGCCCGAGGCGGTCAGCAGCGAGCGGACCTCCTCGTGGTAGGCCTTGCAGGCGGCGCACAGGTGGTCGACGACCAGCGGCGCGCCGGTGAGCTGGGCCTGCACCTCGGGCCGCTTGTCGTCGAGCACCCGCAGCGGGTTGATGTCGATGCGGGCCCTGGTCTCCTCGTCGAGGTCGAGCCCGCGCAGGAAGTCCTGGAGCGCGGCCCGGTAGGCGGGCCGGCAGTTCTTGTCGCCCAGCGAGTTGACCAGCAGCTTGACCTGCCGGAGCCCGAGCGAGGCGAAGCCGCGCGCGCCGAGCAGGATCAGCTCGGCGTCGAGCGCCGGGTCCTCGGAGCCCAGGGCCTCGGCCCCGACCTGCCAGAAGTGGCGGTAGCGGCCCTTCTGGGCACGCTCGTAGCGGAACTGGCTGCCGGAGTACCACAGCTTGACCGGGAGCTGCCCGTTGTGCAGGTTGTGCTGGAGCACGGCGCGCACGACCGACGCGGTGCCCTCGGGACGCAGCGTCAGCGACCTGCCCGCCTTGTCGGGAAAGGTGTACATCTCCTTCGACACCACGTCGGTGGACTCGCCCACGCCCCGCTTGAACAGCTCGGTGTCCTCGAAGACGGGGGTCTCGACGTAGCCGTAGCCCGCCTGCCTCAGCGGCGCGGCCAGCGCCTCGCGCACGGCCAGGATGGCCTCGGAGCTGGGCGGCAGCCAGTCGAAGGTGCCTTTGGGTGCTTGGAAGCTCATTAGATCCCTCGTGTGGGACCGGCCTGCGGCGCCGCTTCCTTCAGGTAAGGGTTGGTGGCGCGCTCGCGGCCGATCGTGGTCTGTGGTCCGTGGCCCGGCAGGACGACCGTATCGTCAGGCAGCGGCAGGCACTTGGTGGCCAGGCTGTTCAGGATGGTCGGGTAATCGCCGCCGGGAAGATCGGTGCGGCCGATGGAGCCGGCGAACAACAGGTCGCCCGAGAACATGATCTCGTCGCCGGGCAGCCGGAAGCTCACCGACCCCCTGGTATGGCCGGGGGTGTGGTCGACCACGAGATCGAGGCCCGCCAGGCTGAGCGCCGCGCCGTCGGACAGCTCGCGCACGTCGTCGGGCTCGCTCAGCCTGATGTCGCCGAACAGCGAGACGCCGCCGCCCCAGCCGGCCGAGGGGTCGCTCAGCAGGTGGCGGTCGTCGGGGTGGATCCACGCGGGGACGTCGCGCGCGCCGCAGACGGGGGCGACCGACCACACGTGGTCGAGGTGGCCGTGCGTGAGCAGCACCGCGACCGGCTTGAGCCGGTGCTCGCGCAGCAGCTCGTCGACGCCTTCGGCCGCGTCCTGGCCCGGATCGACGATCACGCACTCCTCGCCGGCCGCGGGCGCGACGACGTAACAATTGGTCTGGAGGGCCCCTGCGGGGAAGCCTGCGATGAGCATCTGCCTCAGGTGATCTCGTCGAAAAGCCAATGGGAATGTAACCGAAGGGTACCGGTGCGGGTCGCCGGGCTGCGAATCATTACCCATTGGCCGATACGATTCGCCCACCTCAGTTGATTGACTATGGGAGGCAAAGCGGTGGCCACGGGCAAGGACCGGCAGAAGCAGCTGGCACGTGAGCACTACGAGCGGCAGATGCAGCGCCGCATCGAGCGCGAGCAGAAGGCCAAGCGCACCGCGATCATCGGCTCCACGGTCGGCGTGGTGGTCGTGGTGGGCGGCATCGTGGCCGCGGTCGCGCTGCTCGGCGGCGGCGGCTCGACGACCGAGGCGTCCGCCTCGCCCTCGGCCTCGGCCCCGCAGGACACCGCGTCGGCCGCGGCCAGCACGGGGCCCAAGCCGTACAACGCGGCGACCGGCACCTGCGACTACGTCAAGGAGGCCGCCGGCGGCCAGGTCAAGGACGTCGGCATGCCGCCGGCCAAGGTCAAGACCGAGCCGGCCAAGAAGACGATGACGCTCGACACCAACCTGGGCGACATCGTGATCGAGCTCGACAACGCCAAGGCGCCGTGCACGACCAACTCGCTGGCCTTCCTGGCGAGCAAGAAGTTCTACGACGGCAGCAAGTGCCACCGGCTCGGCAGCGACAAGTTCCCCATGCTGCAGTGCGGCGACCCGACGGCCAAGGCCGACGGCAAGAGCCAGGACGGCGCGGGCGGCCCCGGCTACGTGATGGCCGAGGAGAACCTCCAGGGGGCCACGTACAAGCGCGGCACGGTGGCGATGGCGAAGACCTCGGCGCCGGGCAGCACGGGAAGCCAGTTCTTCCTCGTTTACGGCGATCTCGGACTCACCCCGGATTACACGCCGGTGGGTACGATCACCAAGGGGCTCGACATCCTGGACAAGGTGAACAAAGCGGGCGTCATCGCTGACATGGGAGATGGGACCGGAGCACCGAAGCAAACCCTCGAAATCAAAGACGTGACAATCGCCGGCAAGAGCTGACGTAATACAAACTAGGGACGAAGTAGTCCCGAAGGGTCTGATGGATAGTGCGGGAGGACACGGTGAGCACCGACCCGTGGGGCCGGGTAG
This sequence comes from Nonomuraea sp. NPDC049637, assembly GCF_040675235.1. NCBI lineage: Bacteria > Bacillati > Actinomycetota > Actinomycetes > Streptosporangiales > Streptosporangiaceae > Nonomuraea > Nonomuraea sp. NPDC049637. The sequence goes on along the minus strand of NZ_JBFAOM010000022.1, from coordinate 78,147 downwards.
ACGACGACGGCACCGTCTACGTGCGTACGGCTGAGGGAGAGCGGGCCGTCGGCTCCTGGCAGGCCGGTGAACCCGAAGAGGCACTGGCCTACTTCCATCGCAAGTACGACGAGCTGTCCGGCCAGGTGCAGCTCCTCGAACAGCGGGTCAAGGGCACCGACCTGGCGCCCGCGCAGGCCGAGGCGAGCATCGCCAAGCTGCGCGAGGCCGTCGCCGACGCCCACGCCGTGGGCGACCTGGCCGCGCTGACGGCCCGCCTCGACGGCCTGACCGAGCTGGTCGGGCATCGCCGCGAGGAGGTCAAGGCCGCCCGCGACCAGGCGCGCGCCGAGGCCAGGGTGGTCAAGGAGCGCATCGTCGACGAGGCCGAGCGCATCGCCGACGAGACCACCCACTGGAAGACAGGCGGCGAACGGCTGCGCCAGCTCGTCGAGGAGTGGAAGGCCGCCGACCGGATCGACCGGGTCACCGAGGCCGCGCTGTGGAAGCGCCTGTCGGCGGCCCGTACGGCCTTCGCCAAGCGCCGCAAGCAGTACTTCGCGGGCCTGGACGAGCAGCGCGAGGGCGTGCGCGCGGCCAAGGAGCGCATCGTCGCCGAGGCCGAGGCCCTGGCCGGCTCCACCGACTGGGGCACGACCGCGGCGATCTACCGCGAGCTGATGCAGCAGTGGAAGACCGCCGGGCGCGCCTCGCGCGAGGCCGAGGACGAGCTGTGGGGCCGCTTCAAGGCCGCCCAGGACCAGTTCTTCCAGGCCCGTTCGGCGGTCTTCGCCGAGCGCGACGCCTCGCTGGCGGCCAACGCCGAGGTCAAGGAGGAGCTGCTGGCCGAGGCCGAGAAGATCCTCCCCGTCACCGACGCGCGCACGGCCAGGGCGGCGCTGCGGCACGTCCTGGAGCGCTGGGAGGCCGCCGGACCGGTGCCGCGCGAGCAGCGCGACCGGCTCGAAGGCGGGCTTCGCAAGATCGACGAGGCCGTGCGCAAGGCCGAGGACGCCGAGTGGAAGCGGTCCAACCCCGAGGCGAGGGCCCGCGCCCAGAGCACGGTCGACCAGCTGCGCGCCTCCATCGAGCAGCTGGAGAAGCGGCTGGCCAAGGCGCAGGCCGCCGGCCGGGCCAAGGACGTCAAGGAGGCCGAGGAGGCGCTGGTCGCCCGCCGTTCGTGGCTGGAGGAGGCCGAGCGCACGCTGACCGAGTTCAGCTGAACCGATCTTCGGAAGGCGGCCGGGGTCCTACGCTGACGGCATGGACCCCGTCAGCGTCGCGCGCGCCCTCGTCGACGAGCTGTTCCCCGGCGCCCTGTACGCCTTCGTCGGCGGCAGCGTGCTCACCGAGCGCCGCACCAGCACCTCCGACCTCGACGTCGTGGTGGTGCTCGACGGGCTGGCCGTGCCCTACCGCGAGTCCCTGCGCTGGCACGGCTGGCCCGTCGAGCTGTACGTCCACAGCGAGACCAGCCTCGACGCCTACGTCGACCGCGACCTGGCCGAGCGCAAGCCGGGCGTGGCCCGCATGTGCGCCGACGGCGCGGTGCTGGTCGACCGCACCGGCGGCCGGGCCAGCGACCTTCAGGCGGCGCTCGGCGACCGGCTGGCCGCCGGTCCCGGCGGCCTGGCCGCCGCCCGCGCCGACCAGGCCCGGTACGCCCTGTCCGACCTGCTCGACGACCTGGCCGGCGCGACCGACCCCGGCGAGCAGCTGTTCATCCGCTGGCAGGTGGTCCAGGAGACCGCCAGGCTGGCCCTCGACGTGGGCGGCCGGTGGCGCGGCAACGGCAAGTGGCTGCTGCGCGAGCTGCGCGGGCACGACCCGGCGCTGGCCGACGAGCTGCTGGCGGCCCATTCCGACCCGGCACTGCTGACCTCGGTGGCCTCAGGCGTCCTGGAACGGGCCGGAGGGCGTCTGTGGGAGGGCTACCGGGCCGAGGGCGACCCGTTCCACCTTCCGCTGCGTCACATCGCCTCAGACGCGCTGTCGGGCGACACGGCCCAGAGCGCGGGGATGCGCAGGCTGGCCGCCGTCAGCGGGGCCACGGCCGGTTCCTCGGCCCTGTGGATGGGCCAGACGCACGTCGCGCCCGCCACCCGCTCCTCCGACCACCATCACGGCGCCTCCGAGACCGCCATCTACGTCGTCAGCGGCACGCCGCGCTTCGTCTTCCTCCAGGACGGCCGCGAGCGGCGCATCGAGGCGGCCCCCGGCGACTACGTCTACGTGCCGCCCTACACCCCGCACCGCGAGGAGAACCCCGACCCCGAACGGGAGGCCGTCGTGGTGATCGCGCGCAGCACGCAGGAGGCGATCGTGGTCAACCTGCCGGACCTGAAGGGCTGAACCGCCACCGGCCGGCCGCTCAGCTGCCGGCGCCGCTCACCCGGTAGACGTCGAAGACGCCCTGGATGCTGCGCACCGCCTTGAGCACGTGGCCCAGGTGCTTCGGGTCGCCCATCTCGAAGGTGAACTTGCTGATCGCCACCCGGTCGCGCGAGGTCGTCACGGACGCGCTGAGGATGTTGACGTGCTGGTCGGACAGGGTGCGCGTGACGTCGGACAGCAGGCGCGGCCGGTCGAGGGCCTCGACCTGGATGGCCACCAGGAACACGCTGTCGTCGCCGGGCGACCAGCTCACCTCGACCAGCCGGTCGGGCTGCTCCCTGAGCTGCTGGACGTTGGTGCAGTCGGCGCGGTGCACGGACACGCCGTGGCCGCGGGTGACGAAGCCGACGATCTCGTCGCCGGGCACCGGCGTGCAGCACTTGGACAGGCGCACCCACACGTCGGCGTCGCCCGCCACGACCACACCCGCGCCGCCGCCGCGCGGACGGCCGCGCAGCCGGGTCGGCAGGGACGTCTCGGCGATGTCCTCCTCGGCGCTCTCCACGCCGCCGATCGAGGCCACGAGCTTCTGCACGACCGCCTGCGCGGCGATGTGCCCCTCCCCCACGGCCGCATACAGCGCCGAGACGTCGGGATAGCGCAGGTCGCGGGCGAGCGCCAGCAGCGCCTCGCCGGACATCAGGCGCTGCAGCGGCAGGCCCTGCTTGCGCATGGCGCGGCCGATGGCCTCCTTGCCCGCCTCGATCGCGGTCTCGCGGCGCTCCTTGGAGAACCACTGCCGGATCTTGTTGCGGGCCCGGCCGGACTTGACGAACTTCAGCCAGTCGCGCGACGGCCCGGCGTCGGGCGACTTGGAGGTGAAGATCTCGACCGTGTCGCCGTTGCCGAGCCGCGACTCCAGCGGCACCAGCCGCCCGTTGACGCGCGCGCCGATGCAGCGATGGCCGACCTCGGTGTGGACGGCGTAGGCGAAGTCGACCGGCGTGCCGCCCTCGGGCAGGGCGATGACCTGGCCCTTCGGGGTGAACACGTAGACCTCGGAGACCGACAGGTCGAAGCGCAGCGACTCCAGGAACTCGCCCGGGTCGGAGGTCTCCTTCTGCCAGTCGAGGAGCTGGCGCAGCCAGGCCATGTCGCTGCCCGGCTTGACCTTGCCGGTGGGCCCCGGCGCGCCGACCTCCTCCTTGTACTTCCAGTGGGCGGCCACGCCGTACTCGGCCCTGTGGTGCATCGCGTGGGTGCGGATCTGCAGCTCGACCGGCTTGCCCTCGGGGCCGATCACCGTGGTGTGCAGCGACTGGTACATGTTGAACTTGGGCATCGCGATGTAGTCCTTGAACCGGCCGGGGACCGGGTTCCAGCGCGCGTGGATCGTGCCCAGCGCCGCGTAGCAGTCGCGCACGCTGTCGACCAGGACCCGGATGCCCACCAGGTCGTAGATGTCGTCGAAGGCGACGTCGCGGGCGATCATCTTCTGGTAGACGGAGTAGTAGTGCTTGGGCCGGCCCTTGACCACCGCGCGGATCTTGGCCTCGCGCAGGTCGCCGGAGACCTTCTCGATGACCTCCTGCAGGAACAGGTCGCGCCGCGGCGCGCGCTCGGAGACCATGCGCGCGATCTCGTCGTAGCGCTTGGGGTAGAGCATGGCGAACGCGAGGTCCTCCAGCTCCCACTTGATCGTGTTCATGCCGAGCCGGTGGGCCAGCGGCGCGAAGATCTCCAGCGTCTCGCGGGACTTCTGGTGGCGCTTGTGCTCGGGCAGGTAGCGCATGGTGCGCATGTTGTGGAGCCGGTCGGCGAGCTTGATGATCAGCACGCGGATGTCGCGCGACATCGCCACGACCATCTTGCGCACCGTCTCGGCCTGCGCCGCGTCGCCGAACTTGACCTTGTCGAGCTTGGTGACGCCGTCGACCAGCGAGCCGATCGTGTCGCCGAAGTCGGCGCGCAGCTCGTCGAGGCTGTAGGCGGTGTCCTCGACGGTGTCGTGCAGCAGCGCGGCGCACAACGTCTCGTCGTCGGTGCCCAGCTCGGCCAGGATCGTCGCCACGGCGAGCGGGTGGGTGATGTAGGGGTCGCCCGACTTCCGCTTCTGGTCGCGGTGGTGGTAGGCGGCCATGTCGTAGGCGCGTTCGATCAGGCGCAGATCGGCCTTGGGATGGGTGGCCCGGACCGTGCGGAACAGCGGCTCCAGCACCGGATTCATGGCCCCACCCCCAAACCGCCGTCGACGCACCGCAGGAACGCCGGGCGCGTCGGCATTACCAGCGTCGGTTACGTCGGGCGCGACCACATCACGGGGCACTCAGACTCCTCACGTTCGAGTCCAGATCCCCCCAGTGTATCCAGGCTGTGAACCCGGACTCGCTCGGGCCGTCTCAGACGATCACCAGGGAGTGCAGGTCGACGGCCGGCAGACGCTCGCGTCCCTTGAGAAAAGCCAGCTCCATCAGCACCGCGAGGCCGACGACGTGCGCGCCCGCCCGCTCGACGAGCTCGATGGTCGCCCTGGCCGTGCCGCCGGTCGCCAGCACGTCGTCGACGATGAGCACCCGGTCGCCGGGCGCGAAGGCGTCGCGGTGCACCTCGATGGTGGCCGAGCCGTACTCCAGGTCGTAGGACTCCTCCAGCGTCGCGGCCGGCAGCTTGCCCTTCTTGCGCACCGGGACGAACCCGGCCGCCGCCCGGTAGGCCACCGGCGCCGCCAGGATGAATCCCCTGGCCTCGATGCCGACGATCTTGTCCACCTGGGTGAGGCCGGCCAGCTCGTCCACCACGGCCGCCATCGCGACGGGGTCGCCGAGCAGCGGGGTGATGTCCTTGAACAGCACGCCGGGCTGGGGATAGTCGGGGACGTCCCTGATCCGGTCCAGGATCAACTGGCTGAGCTCGCTCATCGTGCTTCCATCGCCTTCCTCGTGGGTGCCGCGCTCCATGATGGCCTACTCCGGGCCCTCCTCGGACCGCCGTACGTCCCGGACGGCCTCTGAGCGGCCTCACACGCCCGCCGGTGACAGGTCCCGCCCCGGGTGCCCCTCAGCCCCCTCCGGCGCCGCACGGCCCCCCCTGAACGCGGCGGCGCCCCCGCCCTGACGGACGGGGGCGCCGGGACGAGCCACGGACGGGGCTCAGCCCTTCGCTACGGCTGCGCTTTTGGAACCCTTCGCCCCCTTGCCGGAGGTGGAGGCGAGCCGGCGCGCGATGGCCTGGTACTTCGGCTCCCGCTCCTTGAGCGTCACCAGCATCGGCGTGGCCACGCACAGGGACGAGTAGGTGCCGACGATCATGCCGACGAACAGGGCCAGCGACAGGTCCTTCAGCGTGCCCGCGCCGAGCAGCGTGGTGCCGATGAACAGGATGGCCGCCACCGGCAGGATCGCGACCAGCGAGGTGTTCAGCGACCGGATCAGCGTGTGGTTGAGCGCGTTGTTGGCCGCCATCGAGTACGTCATCTTGGAGGTCGTGCCCAGCTTGGCCGTGACCTCCTTGATCATGTCGAACACCACGACCGCGTCGTAGAGCGAGTAACCCAGGATGGTCAGGAAGCCCAGCAGCGTCGCCGGCGTGACCTCGAAGCCCGACCAGGCGTAGACGCCGGCGGTGATGACGAGGTCGTGGATGAGCGCGACGATCGCCGACAACGCCATCTTCGGCTCGAACGCCATCGACAGGTACAGGATGATCGCGAGCATGAAGACGCCCAGGCCGATCCAGGCCTTCTGGGAGACCTCACCGCCCCAGGAGGCGCCGATCGACTGGACGCTGACGTCCTTGACCGGGACCTTGTACTCCTTGGCGATCGTCGTCTGCATCTGGTTGAGCGTCGACTCCGTCAGGGTCTCGGTGGTGACCCGCCAGTTGTCGCGGGCCCGCTGCACGATCACCTGGTGGGCGCCCTGGGTGCGGAAGTCCTCGCGGACCTCCTCGACGGTGCCGCTGGTGGCCGGGAACGTGAAGACCGTTCCGCCCTTGAACTCGACGCCCAGGTTGAGCCCGTTGAACAGGATGCCGGCCAGGGAGACCGCCAGCAGCAGGCCGGACAGGCTGTACCAGAGCCTCCACTTGCCGACGAAGTCGACATCGATCTCGCCGCGGTAGAGGCGACGCCCCAGTCCCATCTCAGGCCTCCTGCGGAGTGGTCGTGGCGGCCGGCTCGGTGCTCATGCGCTCTGCGTCGAGGCCGGACAGCGGGTGCCCCTTGGCGAAGAACTTCAGCCTCGCCAGCAGGGCGATGAACGGCTTGGTGAACAGGAACACCACCACGATGTCGATCAGCGTGGTCAGGCCCATCGCGAAGGCGAACCCGGCCACACCGCCCACCGCCAGGAAGTACAGCACGATGGCGGCGATGAACATGACGGCGTCGGCGATCAGGATCGTGCGCCGGGCACGGACCCAGGCCACCTCGACGGCCGCGCGAAGCGTCCGCCGACCTTCCTTCATCTCATCACGTATGCGTTCGAAATACACGATGAAGGAGTCGGCGGTGATGCCGATGGAGACCACCAGGCCGATGATGTGCGGCAGCGAGAGCCGGAAGCCGGCGTTGTGGCCGAGCACGACCACCGCCGTGTACGTCAGGATCGAGGCCACGACGAGGCTCAGCACCGCGACGATGCCGAGGCCGCGGTAGTACAGCAGCGAGTAGACGACCACCAGGCCGAGGCCGATGATGCCCGCGATCAGGCCGCCTTCGAGCTGGTCGGCGCCGAGCGTCGACGACACGGTGTCGATCGAGCTGCGCTGGAACTTCAGCGGGAGGGCGCCGTACTTGAGCTGGTCGGCCAGGTTGGTGGCGCTGACCTGGTCGAAGCCGCCGGTGATCTCGGCGCGGCCGCCGGGGATCGGGCTGATGATGTTCGGGGCCGTGATGACCACGCCGTCGAGGACGACCGCCACCTTGTTGCGCGGCTCCTGGGCGTTGTAGGCGGTGGTGGTGAGCTTGCTCCACTCGCCCGCGCCCTTGCTCTTGAAGTCGAGCTGGACGATCCACTCCACGGTGCCCTGGCGCACGCCGGCCGAGGCGGTGTCGATGTCGGTGCCGACGACCTTGGCGACGTCGAGGACGTACTTGTAGCTGCCGTCGGTCTCGCAGGCCGCGTACTGCTTGTTCGGGTCGTCCTGGACGCCCTGGCCGCGGTTCTTGGGGTCGGTGCAGTCGAGCTTGTGGAACTGCTGCAGCACCGCGGGGTCGATGCCCTGCGTGTTGATGCCGGCGTTGGGGTCCTGGCTCGGCTGCGTGGGCGGCGTGCTCGGCGACGGCGTCGGCGTGGCGTTCCTGCCCTTGGTGTTCTGCTTCTGGCCGTTCTGGGCCGTCTGGTCGCGGCCGGTCTGCGTGGCCTCGGGCGTGGCGCCCGGCGTCGGCGCGGTCAGCGCGGACGACAGCGCCTTGCCCGTCGGGGACGCGCTCGGCGTGGTCGCCGACTGCGTGCCGGACGGCTTGCCCGACGGCCTGGCGGTCGAGGACGGCTTGGCGGACGGCGAGGCGCCCGGCGTGGGCGCCTCGGTGGTCAGGTTCTGCGGGACCTGCGTGGCCTCCATGGCGAGCACCTGGCGGAAACGCAGCTCCGCCGTGGTGGCGACCAGCTTGATGGCCTCGCTCTGTCCGACGCCCGGGATGGAGATGATGATGTTGTCGCCGGACTTGGCGACCTCCGCGTCGGAGATGCCGGTGCCGTTGACCCGGTCGCGGATGATGTTGACCGCGCGGTCGAGGATCTCTTCAGGCGGAGACTGACCGGACTGGGTCACGGGTGACAACGTCACCGTCGTTCCGCCGGCGAGGTCGAGTCCCAGCTTGGGCGTGAACGCCTTCTGCAGGAACATCGTCCCGCCCAGGGCGAGGATGAGCGCCAGCAGCACCAAGAGCGTGCGCCCTGGTCGGCTGTGGCGGCTGGTCGGTCGGGCCACTGGTCGTCGATTCTCTCAGATAGGGGTTTGTCGCAGAGCTTAGTCAGGACTGCTTGCTGCTGGAGCCCTGATCGCCGTTGGGCTCGACGGTCGCGTCGGAGTCCTTGGCGTCACCGTCGGCGAGGTCGGTCGCGACCGGCTCGTCGGCCACCACCGGAGTGTCACCGGGCTGGACCACACGGCCGATGGCCGCCTTGACCCAGCGCGTCTCGATGCCGGGCGCGACCTCCAGCACGACGTCCTCGTTGTCCACCGCGACGACCGTGGCGAACAGGCCGGTCGTGGTCATGACGCGGGCGCCCGGGGTCAAGGAGTTCTGCATCTGCTGCGCTTCCTGCTGGCGCTTGCGCTGCGGACGGATCAGCAGGAAGTAGAACACCACCACCAGAAGGATCAGCGGCAGGATGCTTCCGAGTTGTCCCATGTCCATAGGGGCGACCTTCCATAGTCGTTCAAGAATTTGACACCGGCCTCGCGCCGGAAATTCCGTTGCGTAGCTCTCGGGCCGCGCCGCTCAGCCCGTCAGCCTACACAGCCAGCCAAGGCACGGAGTGTAGGCGGTTGTTATGAAACGCGGCAACGAGGCAGCGATTCGGCGCGCGGGGAAGTTCCCGATTTGAAATGGTTGCAACCGTTTCGTGATCACGGTGCAACGGCGGCCCCGAACGCGTCCGGCGGCGGTGTCATACCCAGGTGTGTCCAGGCGGAAGCGGTCGCGACCCGGCCGCGCGGGGTCCTGGCCAGCAGCCCCTGCCGGACCAGGAACGGCTCGGCCACCACCTCGACGGTCTCGGGCTCCTCCCCCACGGCCACGGCGAGCGTGGAGAGACCGACGGGGCCGCCGCCGAACTTGCGCAGCAGCACCCCGAGCACCGCCCGGTCGAGCCGGTCGAGCCCTTCGGCGTCGACTTCGTAAAGATTGAGCGCAGCCGAGGCAATGTCCCGGTCGATCACGCCGTCGGCGCGCACGTCGGCGAAGTCGCGGACGCGGCGCAGCAGCCGGTTGGCGATGCGGGGCGTGCCGCGCGACCGCCGGGCGATCTCGTGGGCGCCCTCCTCGGGCAGGACGACGCCGAGCAGCCGCGCCGACCGGTGGAGCACCTGCTCCAGCTCGCCGACCTCGTAGAAGTCCATGTGGGCGGTGAACCCGAACCGGTCGCGCAACGGCGCCGGCAGCAGCCCGGCCCGCGTGGTGGCGCCGACCAGCGTGAACGGCGCGATGTCGAGCGGGATCGCGGTCGCGCCCGGCCCCTTGCCCACGACGATGTCGACCCGGAAGTCCTCCATCGCCAGGTAGAGCATCTCCTCGGCGGGCCTGGCCATGCGGTGGATCTCGTCGATGAACAGCACCTCGCCCTCCGTCAGCGTGGACAGGATGGCGGCGAGGTCGCCGGCCCGCTCCAGGGCGGGGCCCGAGGTGATGCGGAGCGGCATGTTGAGCTCGGCCGCGATGATCATGGCCAGGGTGGTCTTGCCCAGGCCCGGCGACCCGCTCATCAGCACGTGGTCGGGCGGACGCTGCCGGCGCATGGCGCTCTCCAGCACCAGGGAGAGCTGCTCGCGCACCCGGCCCTGGCCGATGAACTCGGCCAGCCGCTTGGGCCGCAGCGCCGCCTCGATCTGCAGCTCGTCGCCGCCGGCGTCGGCGGAGACCAGCTCGCGCTCATAGTCCATGGCCACCGCTCCTTCCCGCGCGCCGGGGCGTCGTCTCGGACTTCATGATCATCGTACGCTGAGGGACCGGAGCGCGGCCTTCAGCAGCGCGGCCACCTGCGGCTGACGTCCGGCGGCGAGGTCGGCCTCGGCCTCGGGCGCGACCCCGGCCACGGCCTCGTCGGCGTCTTTGCTCGAATAGCCCAGGCCCACCAGGCCGGAATGCACCTGCTCGCGCCACAGGGCGGCGCGCCGCTCCCCGCCGATCGCCGCGTTGACGGCCTCCTCGGGGGTGCCGAGCCGGTCCTTCAGCTCCAGCACGATGCGCTGGGCGCCCTTCTGCCCGATGCCCGGCACCCGCGTGAGCGCCTTGAGGTCGGCGGCGGCCACGGCCACCCGCAGCGCGTTGGGCGTGTGGACGGCGAGCATCGCCAGCGCCAGCTTGGGGCCGACGCCGCTGGCCGTCTGGAGCATCTCGAAGACGGCCCGCTCGTCGTCGCCGGCGAAGCCGTAGAGGGTCAGCGACTCCTCGCGCACCACCAGCGAGGTGGCCAGCCTGGCCTGCTCGCCCACGCGCAGCGTGGCCAGCGTGCCTGGGGTGCAGTGGGCGAGGATGCCGACGCCCCCGACCTCGATCACGGCTCCGTCGGGCGCGATCGACGCCACCCTGCCCGCCACCGACGCGATCACGACTCGATCTCCTTCTCCATGAACCCCACGAACCCCACGAACTCCATGAAACGGTCAGGCCGCGCTCTTCGCACGGGTCAGCGCCCCTTGCCGGCGCGGGCCATGGCCTCGGCCAGCCGGTGCTGGGCGCCGCCGCGCCAGATGTGGCAGATGGCCAGGGCCAGCGCGTCGGCGGCGTCGGCCGGCTTGGGCATCTCGGCCAGCCGCAGCAGTCGGGTGATCATCGTGCCGACCTGCTTCTTGTCGGCCGTGCCGCTGCCGGTGACGGCGGCCTTGACCTCCGAGGGCGTGTGCAGCGCGACGGGCAGCCCGCGCCGCGCCGCGCACAGCACGGCGATCCCGGCCGCCTGCGCGGTGCCCATGACCGTGCGGACGTTGTGCTGGGCGAAGACGCGCTCCACGGCCACGGCGTCGGGACGGACCTCGTCGAGCCACCGCTCGATGCCGGCCTCGATACCGACCAGCCGGGTGCCGAGCTCCTCGCCGGCGCCCGTGCGCACCACCCCGACGGCCACCAGCGACAGCGGCGCGCCCGGCCGGCCCTCGACCGCGCCCAGGCCGCACCGGGTCAGCCCCGGATCGACGCCCATCACCCGCACCGGTTCGCCTCCCGCGCCGCCGAACATCTGTTCGGCACGAGACTCTACCCCGGCTGAGCTGGCCGCGCACCGTGAATCGCCCGCCGCGAACGGCGGGCGGGCCGGTCAGAAGTAGTCGAGCATGTACGGCTTGGCGGCGAAGGCCGTGTCGAGCAGCTCGTCGTGACGGTCGTCGCCGGACATCAGGCCGGTCCTGCGCAGCGTCGCGGTGGGCACGCCCGCGTACAGGGCGGAGAAGCCGCCCACGCTCAGCGCCGCGGCCCCGCCGTCGGCCGGGGCGGCCGGGACGGCCGTGCCTGAGCCGCCGGAGAACTCCAGCCGGAAGCAGCCGCCGCCGCGCAGCGGGTCGTCCACGGAGACCACGGCACCGCCCGTGACGGCGGCTGGGAAGCCCCTGCGCTCCACGGCCGCGGCCACGTCGAGCACCCGGAACATCCAGCGCACCTGCGTGACGTGGTCGGTGGAGCGCTCGCCGAGCAGCCACAGCACCGGGTCGTCGGGGGCGACCGGCGCGGTGACCTTCCTGGCGATGGACGACGAGCTGCCCACCATCGACCACAACGCCCTGGACGTCTCCCCCGAACCGGCGACCAGGTTCTCGACGTGCATGTCGTCGCCGTTCCAGCGGTAGACGAGGTAGCCGTCGGGGGCCAGGTAGAGGAAGTCGTCCTCGTTGGACAGCCAGACGCGCCAGGCGTTCTCGTCCCAGGCGACGGGGCCGCTGGAGCGGGCCGCCTCGTGCGCGCGGTGGAGCAGGGAGACGACCTCGGCGGCGTCGCCGGGGCCCATCCTGCGCAGCTTGACCTCGCCGGACGGCCTGATGCGGCGCAGCGACTCGGCGGGCAGCGTGATCATGTGCCGGGCTCCGGCGTGCTCGTAGCCGAGCGAGCGGTACAGGGGCGTGGTGGCCGGGTAGAGCGCCGAGACGGCGTCGCCGTGGGCGGCGGCGCGGTCGATGACGGCGCGCATGATGGCGGTGCCGACGCCGTGGCCGCGGTCCTCCGGGTTGACGGTGACCCCCGCGACGCCGGCCATGGCCTGCGGACGGCCGTACCACCACTGGGTGAAGCGGCGCAGCCGGGCCGAGGCGGCGAGCCTGCCGTCCTCGAACGCGCCCAGGTAGCGGCCCTCGCCGAGGGTGGGCGTCACGGTGTGGCGCCACCGCTCGGCCTCCGCGCCGGAGATCGGGCCGAAGGAGCGTTTACGCAGGTCGAGAACGTCGTCGAGGTCGTCGGGGGTGAGATCGCGAATTTCCACAACCACTCAACCTACGGGCTGGTACGGGCGGGTCGCGATCCGTTTACGCTGACGGCGAGCCGGTCGAGGTACCGCAGCTGGGCGGCCACGACGGCGGCCAGCGCGACCGCGACGACGAGCAGCGGGGTGCTCGCGCCGGCGTCGGGGACGCCGTGGAGGCCGCCGAGCCGGCCCATCTGCGCGACGGGCACGGTGAACAGCTCCGGGCTCTGGGCCACGAGCAGCGGCCAGAGCACGTCCTGGGCGTTGACCAGCGTGACGGCGCCGGCCAGCACGCCCGCCATGGGCAGGGACGGCAGCAGGACGCCGCCGAAGAAGTCCCTGTCGTTCCGCTCGGCCAGCCCCTTGCACAGCAGCGTCAGCACCAGCAGCGCCGGGACGCTGACCAGCAGCGGCGGGAACAGGGCGAAGAAGGTGTCCACGAGGCGCAGGTTGCGCATGTTCTGCCAGTCGGCCACGCCGAGGGGGCCGGTGCCGACGAACAGCCAGGGGGCGAACGGCAGCAGCAGCCACTCGCTGCGCGCGCCCAGGGGACGCAGGCCGCCGATGCCCAGGGCGGCCAGGTAGGCGACGCCGACCGACACCAGCGCGCCGGCCACGGCGGGGACCCAGGTGTTGACCTGTGCGCGCAACCCGCCGGAGGCCGCGCCGTCGCCGCCCGCGAGCACGCCGGCGATCCACGGCCAGGCGCAGACCACCCCGACGACCACCACCAGCACCAGCGCCACGACACCGCCGACGACGCCGCCCCCGGCCCCCGCCCGCCCGCCCGGCGAGTCGGGGAACGCTCCACCCCGAGCCCGCTTCGGGAGCACGGTGACGCGGAGGCGGGCGGCCACGGCGACGACCACGGCGACGATGCCGAGCACGCCGAGAAGTACGCCCGTCAGAGCCGCGACGGCCGCCCCAGGGCCGAACTGGGCCATCCTGAAGGCGTAGTCGTACTGAAGGCCCGCCAGGGTCTGTGTGGCGCGCTCAGGGCCGCCCCGGGTGAGCGCCATGCCGATCGTGAACGCCTGCGCCCCCACGGCGACGGTCGCCAGCGCCACCAGCACCGCCACCACGGCCGTGGCGCGCCCGGCGGTGCCGCCGCGCAGCGCGGGCAGGAACGCCGTCAGCGCCAGCGCGCACACCACTCCAAAGGTGGCGGCCACGACGACGAGCCGCAGCGTCCCCGGGGCCGTGGCGGGGTCGCGCAGTCCCTCGGCCAGCGTGGCGATGCCCGGACCGTCGGGCGAGGTCCCCCGCAGCCAGGCCGCCGCCACGCCGATCGGCGAGAACGTGACGATCGCCAGCGACAGCACGGCCAGGCCCGCGCGCCGCAGCGGGGCGCCGCCCCGGTCGAGCGCCAGCGCGAGCAGCGGCCCGACGACCACGGCCACCAGCAGCGGCCCGACGGTCAGCGAGAGCGTGAAGCCCAGCGCCCGCCAGAACTCCTCGCCGCCCAGCACCTTGCCGTAGTTGTCCAGGCCCACGAACCTGCTCGGCTGCAGCACGCCGCCGCTGTGCAGGCTGAGCACGATCGTCTGGACCGTCGGCAGGACCAGCGTGATCAGGGTGCCGAGCAGGGCGGGCACGGCCAGCAGCCAGCCCAGCGCGCGGTAGGACGGGGCGGGCCGGGCGGCCGGGGGCGCGGGGACCGGGGTCGGTGGGATGGGGGAATTCACGTCGCCCGACCCTAGCCGCGTCCGGGCGCGATCGCACGCGTAACGGCCGGGCGGGCATTTGGTGTCGAACACCCGCGAGCCCGGCAAGTGCCAGGTCACAGGCGGAAACCGGCCCCGGGAAAGAGCAAAGGCCCGGGGGGCGCCCCCGGGCCCTCGGTGGCGCGGGATCAGTCGAGCGCGGCCAGGACGTCGTCGGAGACGTCGAAGTTGGCGTAGACGTTCTGGACGTCGTCGCTGTCCTCCAGCGCGTCGATCAGGCGGAACACCTTCTTGGCGCCCTCCTCGTCGAGCGGCACGCTCATCGTCGGCAGGAAGCTCGACTCGGCCGAGTCGTAGTCGATGCCGGCCTCCTGGAGCGCCTTGCGGACCGGCACGAGGTCGCCGGCCTCGGAGACGACCTCGAAGGAGTCGCCCATGTCGTTGACCTCTTCGGCGCCCGCGTCGAGCACGGCCATCAGGACGGTGTCCTCGTCGAGGCCGTTCTTGGGCACGATCACGACGCCCTTGCGGTTGAACATGTACGACACCGAGCCCGGGTCGGCCAGCGAGCCGCCGTTGCGGGTCAGCGCGACGCGGACCTCGGAGGCGGCGCGGTTGCGGTTGTCGGTGAGGCACTCGATGAGCACCGCGACGCCGCCGGGCGCGTAGCCCTCGTACATGATGGTCTGCCAGTCGGCGCCGCCGGCCTCCAGGCCGCCGCCGCGCTTGCGCGCCCGCTCGATGTTGTCGTTGGGCACGGAGTTCTTCTTGGCCTTGAAGATGGCGTCGAAGAGCGTGGGGTTGGCGTCCGGGTCAGGGCCACCGGTCCGTGCCGCCACCTCGATGTTCTTGATGAGCTTCGCGAACAGCTTGCCGCGCTTGGCGTCGAGCGCGGCCTTCTTGTGCTTCGTCGTCGCCCATTTGGAGTGGCCGGACATTACCTAGAGCTCCCTCACCATGTCTACGAAGTAACGGTGCACGCGAGTGTCCCCGGTCAGCTCGGGGTGGAACGAGGTCGCGAGCAACGGCCCTTGACGGACCGCGACGATCCTATCCCCAGGCTCGGCCGTGCCCAGCACCTGAACGTCAGCGCCGACCGATTCCACCCACGGAGCACGGATGAACACAGCGTGTACGCGTTCGCCCGCGAAGTCCAGGTCCGACTCGAACGAGTCCACCTGACGGCCGAAGGCGTTGCGCCTGACCACCATGTCGATGCCGCCGATGGTCTGCTGGCCCTCGATGCCGTCCTCGATGCGGTCGGCCAGCATGATCATGCCGGCGCACGAGCCGTAGGCGGGCAGGCCCTCCTTGATCCGCATCCGCAGCGGGTCCAGCATGTCGAAGGTGTCGGCGAGCTTCCACATGGTGGTCGACTCGCCGCCGGGGATCACCAGGCCGTCGACCGCGTCGAGCTCGGCCGGGCGGCGCACGGCGACGGCCGAGGCGCCGGCCTCCTGGAGCATGCGCGCATGCTCGCGCACGTCTCCCTGGAGAGCGAGTACACCGATCGTGGGCACAGCGATCCTTCCGTTAAGGTCCGGTTTCCGACAATTCAACACCATGATGGCCCGGCATCTTCCTACCAGAGCACTCTGGCGTAAAAGCAGGGTCAGGCGGCGGCCTGGACGGCGTCCACGCGGGCCAGGGCGCTCAGGTGGTGGCGGCGGGCGTACAGGAAGGCCATGCCGATCGCGCAGCAGACGGCGCCGACGACGTAGGGGACGGCGATGCCGATCTCCTCGCCGAGCTTGGTCGCGACGAACGGCGCCAGCGCGCCGCCCATCCAGCGCACGAAGTTGTACCCGGCCGAGGCGACGGGCCTCGGGGCGTCGGAGACCTCCATGGCCGACTCGGTGAAGACGGTGTTGTTCAGCCCGATCGGGATGCCGGACAGGACGGTGAACACGATGATCCCGGCGTGCGCCCCGGCCGTCCCTGACACGGCGATGCCGACCTGGAAGAGCGCGAGCAGGCCCAGGGCCAGGTGCAGCACGTTCACCGAGCCGATCCTGCGCTGCAGCGGCGGCGCGCCGAACACCGAGGCCAGCGCCACGCAGACGCCCCAGCCGAAGAACACCGCGCCGATGCCGTACGGCGACATGTGCAGGATGAACGGGGTGAAGGCGAGGATCGTGAAGAACGCGAAGTTGTAGAACAGGGCGGTGAAGGCGGTCGTGGACAGCCCGCCGTGGGCCAGGGCCCGGATGGGGGCGCTGAGCCCGGTCTTTACCGCGGGCTTCGGCCCCGTCCTGAGCAGGGTGGCGATCAGCACGAAACCGGCGGCCATCAGCGTGGCGGTGCCGAAGAACGGCGCCCGCCAGTTCCAGTCGCCGAGCAGCGCGCCGACCAGGGGGCCGGCCGAGATGCCGAGACCGAGCGCGGCCTCGTACAGGATGATGGCCGACTCCGCGCCGCCGCTGGCCGCGCCGACGATGACGGCCAGCGCGGTGGCCACGAACAGGGCATTGCCGAGGCCCCAGCCGGCGCGGAAGCCGACGAGCTCGGCGACGCTGCCGGAGGTGCCGGCCAGCGCGGCGAACACCACGACCAGCGCCAGCCCGGCCAGCAGCGTGCGCTTGCCGCCGATGCGGCTGGAGACCCAGCCGGTGATCAGCATGGCCACGGCGGTGACCAGGAAGTAGCTGGTGAACAGCAGGGACACCTGGCTGGGCGTGGCGTGCAGTCCTTGGGCGATGGAGGGCAGGATGGGGTCGACGAGGCCGATGCCCATGAAGGCCACGACCGCGGCGAACGCGGTGGCCCAGACGGACATCGGCTGGCGCAGGATTCCGCCGCCGGTGTGCATGGTGTCCCCTTACTGGGTGGTTCTGTCGATGCCGAGCTTGGCCAGGACGGGCAGGGCCGCCGCGAGCACGTCGCGCTCGTCGTCGGTGAGCGCGGCCAGGTCCTGGGCGAGGCGGGCGATCCTGGCCCGGCGCACGGCGTGCAGCCGGTGGCGGCCCTCGCCGGTGAGCTCGACCGTCCTGACGCGGGCGTCGGCCGGGTCGGAGCCGCGCGCCACCAGGCCCGCGTACTCCAGCCGGTTGATCTGCACGGTCATGGTCGGCAGCTGGACGGCGTGCTCCTCGGCCAGCTCGGTCATCCGGCGCGGGCCGTCCTCGAGCGAGCCGAGCACGGCGTACTGCTGGGTGGTGACGGGCTGGCCGGCGCTGGAGCGCCGCAGCAGCAGGACCAGGTGGCGCAGCACCTTGGAGACCTGCTCGGCCATCCGGGTGGGATCGTCCCTCATACTTAGCCCAACTAACTTAGCCTGGCTAATATTCCGGGCGAAGAAAAGGCGGCGTCCCAGCCCCCGGGGACGCCGCCTGCCTCAGGGCTACGGGCGTTCGGTCTCCAGCCGGACGGTGTCCTCCACCGTCACCTGCTTCCTGGCGCCGATCGCCGGGTCCAGCGGCCGCAGGTACGTCTGCCGCACCCCCGGCACCCGGTCCTCCACCACGAACGTCGCCCGCGTGTACGCCTGCGCCCCAGGCTCGCGCACCTGCGGCACGACCTTGAAGTCGGCCGTGAGCAGGTCGCGCTCGATCTTCGTCAGCACGTATCCGCGCTGGTTGTTGTAGAACTTCAGATGCGGGTTGATCGTCAGGTACGGATGCGTCGCCGGGTCGGAGTCCGCGCCGTCGCCGCCCGTGGTGATGGAGGTGGCCACGAGTTCCGAGCCCACGGTGGGCCCGGTCGGGTCGTCGTAGTCGAGCTTGAGGTCGCTGGCCCAGTGGGCGTGCACGTCGCCGGTCAGCACCACCGGGTTGCGGACCCCGGCGTCCACCCAGCCCTGGGTGATGCGCCGGCGGGAGGCGACGTAGCCGTCCCAGGCGTCCATCGAGGTGATCTTGGCGGGGCCGGCGTTGTTGTCGCGCTGGGCGAAGAACACCTGCTGGCCCAGGATGTCCCACTGGGCGCGCGAGCGGTGGAAGCCCTCGATCAGCCACTGCTCCTGCTCGGCGCCGGTGATCGAGCGCGCCGGGTCCAGCGCGGCCGGGCAGTCGCGGTAGCCGTCGCCGCAGCCCTGGTCGTCGCGGTACTGGCGGGTGTCCATCATGTGGAAGGTGGCCATCCTGCCCCACCGGATCCGCCGATAGAGCTGCATGTCGATGCCGCGCGGGATCGACGTGCGGCGCAGCGGCATGTTCTCGTAGTAGGCGCGGAAGGCCGCGGCGCGGCGGGCCGGGAAGTCCGGCTGGGGCACCTCCGGCTTCTCCGGCACCTCGTCGGCCCAGTTGTTGTCCAGCTCGTGGTCGTCCCAGACGACCAGCCAGGGCGCGGCGGCGTGCGCGGCCTGCAGGTCCGGGTCGGCCTTGTACTGGGCGTGCCGCTGGCGGTAGCCGGCCAGGGTCTCGGTCTCGGGGCCCTCGTGGTCACGGACGTTGCCGCCCGGGATGGTGTAGGTGTCCTTGGTGTACTCGTACTGGTAGTCGCCCAGGTGCAGGACCAGGTCCGGGTGCTCCTCGGCCAGCCTGCGGTAGGAGGTGAACCAGCCGTGCTCGTACTGGGCGCAGGAGACGAAGGCCATCGACAGCGCGCCGCCGTAGGACAGCGGGTGCGGGGCCGTGCGCGCCCGTCCCATGGGCGAGACGTACGGGCCGACGCGGAAGCGGTACCAGTAGTCCCGGTCCGAGCTCAGCCGGTCGACCTCGACGTGCACGCTGTGCCCCCACTCCGGCACGGCGACGGCCACCCCCGACCGGACGACGCGGCGCCCGCGCTCGTCGGCGTAGACCTGCCACTGCACCGGGAACGGGCGCTGCGGCATGCCGCCGAAGCCGTCCTCGGCCAGCGGCTGCTGGGCCAGCCTGGTCCACAGCACGAACCCCTCGTGGTCGGGGTCGCCGCAGGCCACGCCGAGCGTGAACGGGTCGGTGGACAGCCCGCGCGAGGCCAGTGCCTGCACGGTCTCTGCGGCGGGGTCCGGCTCGGCGCTCGCCGCCGTGGCGGGGATCGCCGCGGCGGCGCCCGCCGCCAGGCCGGTGACCAGGAAATGCCGTCGGTTCAGCTGGGACACGGTGCGCTCCTCGGGACGATCAAGGATGAGGGACGCCCGTAGCCTGACCGAGTCTCATGACAGGCCGGTGAACCGCGGACAACACGAAAGAGGCGACATCCTTCGCGAATGCCGCCTCTTACGAAGCTTTTCATCGTCACATGACGATCATGGACCTCCGGCGGGCCGCCGGCCTGCGGCGACGCGCCGGTTCACCAGCCGCGCTCGGCCAGCCGGTGCGGCTGCGGGATCTCGTCGACGTTGATGCCGACCATGGCCTCGCCGAGACCGCGCGAGACCTTGGCGACGACGTCGGCGTCGTCGTAGAACGTGGTGGCCTTGACGATGGCCGCGGCGCGCTTGGCCGGGTCGCCGGACTTGAAGATGCCCGAGCCGACGAACACGCCCTCGGCGCCGAGCTGCATCATCATGGCGGCGTCGGCCGGGGTGGCGATGCCGCCCGCGGTGAACAGCACGACCGGCAGCTTGCCGTTCCTGGCGACCTCGGCGACCAGCTCGTAGGGCGCCTGCAGCTCCTTGGCGGCCACGTAGAGCTCGTCCTCGGCCAGCGTGGTGAGGCGCCTGATCTCGGCGCGGATCGTGCGCATGTGGGTGACGGCGTTGGAGACGTCGCCGGTGCCGGCCTCGCCCTTGGAGCGGATCATGGCCGCGCCCTCGGTGATGCGGCGCAGGGCCTCGCCCAGGTTGGTGGCGCCACAGACGAAGGGCACGGTGAACTGCCACTTGTCGATGTGGTTGGCGTAGTCGGCGGGGGTGAGCACCTCGGACTCGTCGACGTAGTCGACGCCGAGCGACTGCAGGACCTTGGCCTCGACGAAGTGGCCGATGCGGGCCTTGGCCATGACGGGGATCGACACGGCGGCGATGATGCCGTCGATCATGTCGGGGTCGCTCATCCTGGACACGCCGCCCTGGGCGCGGATGTCGGCGGGCACACGCTCAAGGGCCATGACGGCGACGGCGCCGGCATCCTCAGCGATCTTGGCCTGCTCGGGGGTGACGACGTCCATGATGACGCCACCCTTGAGCATCTCGGCCATGCCGCGCTTGACACGGGCCGTTCCGGTGACGGGGGTGCTTTCAGGCGTGCTGGACACGGTCTTCCTCACGGGCTCTCAGGGCGGACGGTAAGTTATCAAACCCATCGTAGGTCCTGATGGACCCCTCCCCCGACATGCCACGATGTCAGGATTTGCCGCTCAACTTATACAGAACGGTCATCAAGGGGTGACGGGCTTGCGGCTGGCGAGCGCGATCCAGACCTGGCCGGGGGCGAAGTTCATCGGCTCGCCGCTCTCAGTGGTGAACGTCGTACCGGTCTCCTCCGATTCCCGTTCCCAGTTGGCCGCGTAGGCTTTGCCGTCGCGCAGCACGACGGCCTTGCCCTTGCCGGTGGTGTGCACGAGCGGGGTGTAGCTCTGGTGGAAGTCGTGGAACTGCGAGCGCTCGGTCTTGGTGTACTGCACGACGATCGTGGGCGCGCCGAGCTGGCCGCCCTCGGCCGCCATGTCCTTCTTGCCGTCCTGCCAGATCAGCCACTGCTTCTTGGCCTCCGACCAGGCGAAGGTGAAGCGCGCCGCGGGCCACCTGACGGTGTACGACTTCTTGTCCACGCCGCCCTCGGCGGGCGCGTCGCCGAAGGTGAAGCCGATGTCCTTGGCCTCGGTGGCCTTGGGGGCGCCCGACAGCAGCTTCCTGGTGTTGGCGAACAGGTTGTAGGGGGCGTAGCGGCCCGGCTGGCGGAAGTAGGCGCCGGGGTTGCGGGTGTCGCCGACGTCGTACAGCGGGGCCTTGGCGATGAACGGCAACATCTTGGTCTGCGCGCCGGAGTAGGCGAACGCCGGCTTGCCGAACTGCGGGACGATGTGCAGGTCGGAGATGCGGGCGCTGCGCACCGGGCCCACCTTGGCCGGGATCTTCGAGGAGAAGATCGCCATGAGCCGGGTCAGGCCGGCCTCGACCTGCTCGACGTAGACGACGTCC
Organism: Nonomuraea sp. NPDC049637; assembly: GCF_040675235.1. NCBI lineage: Bacteria > Bacillati > Actinomycetota > Actinomycetes > Streptosporangiales > Streptosporangiaceae > Nonomuraea > Nonomuraea sp. NPDC049637. The sequence goes on along the minus strand of NZ_JBFAOM010000022.1, from coordinate 57,052 downwards.
GCGCTCTTGAGCCCGAGCTGCGGCTTGCCCGCGGCGGTGTTCTCGATCTTCACCGCGAGCACCGGCTTGAGCTCCTCGTAGGGCTGCCCGGTGAACGGGTGGCCCTCGGCCTTCTCGGTGGGCTCCTCGGAGGGGGCGGCGGTGGCCGCCTGCGGCGCCTTGCCGGACGCGGGAGGCTCGTCGGACGAGCAGGCCGCGACGGGCCCGAGCACGGCCGCCCCTGCCAGAGTCACCGAGATCATCCGGGATAGCCGCACCTTGCAACAACTCCTCGCCTTTGCCCAGAAATCGGGAAGAGCTTACCGGCCTCCCCACATTTGGTCATTCAGGCGACATAGTTGCGGGCGGATTGTCATCGATCTCGAAGAATTCCGGGAACTCGGTGTGACCGGCCAATCGCAACGTCCTGGCCAGCCAGCGCCGCTGCGCCGTACGGGTGACCCCGACCGCGTTGTTGTAGAAACGGCGCGAATAGACGACCTTGGCCACCGCCGCGTCGAGCTCCTCCAGCAGGTCGCCGCCACCGGGCGCCTCGGCCAGCTTCTCCCTGAAGCGCTCCTGGTCGGCCGCGGCCCGCAGGGCCCGCGACAGGTCGCTCTCGGCGTGCTCGCGCTCCTCGGGGCCGGCGATCCTGGCCTCGTGGGCGGCGGCGGCCAGCACCAGCGAGGTCGCGGGGTCGAGCAGGCGCGAGCCGGCCAGTTCGAGCACCACGGCCCGGCGCCGCATGAGCGCGGCGTCCAGCGCCTCGCGGGCCAGTTCGAGCCGGATGTGCAGGCGGTCGAGCCGGCCCGCCCGCCAGGAGATGTAGACGGCCGTGAGCACGACGACGATGCCCACGATCAGCACGATCATGGTGGATGTCACAGCGGTTCCCTACAGGAGCTCTCGGCAGGCGGTCACAGGTCTTCCTCCACCCGGCCCGCGCCGCTGGTGGTCACCGTCTCGTAGACGCGCACCACGTCGCGGGCGACCGTGGACCAGTCGTACTTCCTGACCGCCACCAGCGCCTCGGCGGCCAGTTTGGCGCGCCGCTCGGGCGCGTCGAGCAGCGCGGCGGCCTCGCGGGCGAGCGAGGCGGCGTCGCCGTTGGCGAACAGCGCGCCGGCCTGCCCCTCGCCCAGCACCTTGCGGAAGGCCGGGATGTCGCTGGCCAGCACCGTCGCCCCCGAGGCCATGGCCTCGGCCAGCACGATGCCGAAGCTCTCGCCCCGGGTGTTGGGGGCGCAGAACACGTCGACCGAGTGGTAGGCGCGGATCTTGTCGGCCTCGCTCACCATGCCGAGCACGGTGACCCGCTCGTGGAAGGGCTTGGGCACCTTGTCGTAGACGTCCTTGGCGTCGCCGGGCCCGGCGATGAGCAGCTTCAGGTCAGGACGCTCGGCGGCCAGCGCGTTGAAGGCGTCGAGCAGGATCGGCAGGCCCTTGCGCTCTTCGTCCATGCGGCCGAGGAAGCCGATCGTGGCGCCGTCGGGGCCCCGGCCGGGCAGCGGCTCGGCCTCGGTGTAGCGGGCCACGGTCACCCCGTTGGGGATCAGCACGGTGTCGCCGCCGAACTGCTCGACCAGGCTCTTGCGCGCCGCGTCGGAGACCGCGATGCGGCCGCTCAGCTTCTCCAGCGCGCTGCGCAGCAGCGGCTCGGCCACCGCGATGGCGCGCGAGCGGGTGAAGGAGGCGTGGAAGGTGGCCACGATCGGCCCCTTGGCCGCCCAGCAGGCCAGCACGCCGAGGCTCGGGATCAGCGGCTCGTGGATGTGCAGCACGTCGAAGTCGCCCGTACGGACCCAGCGCCGCACCCGCGCGGCCGACAGGAACCCGAACGACATCCGGGCCACCGACCCGTTGTAGGGCACCGGCACCGCCCGGCCGGCGCCCGTCACGTACGGGGGCAGCTCGTCGTCGTCGGCGGCGGGCGCGATGACCGAGACCTCGTGCCCCTGCGCCATCAGCGCCTGGGCCAGGTCGTCGATGTGCTGCTTGACCCCGCCGGGCATGTCCCAGGAGTAGGGACAGACGATGCCGACCTTCATTTCGGCAGGTCCTCCAGCCAGAGCCGCTGCAACATGTGCCAGTCCTCCGGGTGCTCGGCGATGCCCTTCTCGAAGACGTCCGTCATGGCCTGGGCGACGGCCGCCACCTTCTCCTGCCGGGTGCCCTCGGCGGGCACCGGGATCTCCTCGTGGATGTGGATGCCCCAGTCGTCGCCCACGAAGTAGACGGTGGCCGGCAGCAGCGCGGCGCCGGTCTGGACGGCCAGCAGCGGCGGGCCGGCCGGCACCTTGGTGGTGGCGCCGAAGAAGCGCACCTCGATGCCGCTCTTGGTCAGGTCGCGCTCGGCGGGCAGGCACACCACGCCGCCCCTGCGCACGCGGCCGGCCAGGGTGCCGAAGTTGTGGCCGTCGCCGCCGGTGAGCGGCAGCACCTCCATGCCGAGCCCCTCGCGGAAGGCGACGTAGCGGCGGAACAGCGACTCGGGCCGCAGCCGCTCGGCGACCGTGGTGAACGGGTGGCCGACGCCGACCAGCCAGGCGCCCGCCGCGTCCCAGTTGCCCATGTGCGGCAGCGCCAGCACCACGCCCCGGCCCGTGGCCAGGGTGTCGTGGATGTGCTCGGCCCCGATGACGTGGGTGCGCCGGACGATCTCCGGCCGCGGGATCGAGGGCAGGCGGAAGACCTCGTGGAAGTAGCGGAAGTAGGAGCGCATGCCGGCCCTGCTCAGCTCGCGCAGCTCCGCGCTGCCGGCGTCCATGCCGGTGACCCTGGCCAGGTTGGACTCCAGGCGGCGCACGGACTTGCCGCGCTTGCGCCACACCCGGTCGGCCAGGAGGCGGAAGACCGCCGCCGTGGGCCGCTGGGGCAGCAGCGGGACCAGTTTCCAGCCCGCCGCGAAGCCTGCCGCCACGATGCGGTCGCCGATCGAGGTCTTCTCGCTCATCGCTCCCTCGTCTGCCGGTGGACGTGCACGACCCGCTGCACGACGGTGATGGTGGAGGCCGCCGCCAGCAGCCACATGCCGAGCGGCAGCACGTAGGGCACCCCGACCCCCGAGAAGAAGGTCGCGACCAGGGCCACGACCAGCCGCTCGGGACGCTCGGCCAGCCCCACGTCCGCCGTCAGCCCGAGGCCCTCGGCCCTGGCCTTGGCGTAGGAGACCAGGGACCCGGCGACGAGGCAGGCCAGCGTCACGCCGGCCATCAGCGTGTCGCCCGCGGCCACGAAGTACAGGATCAGGCCGGCGAAGATGGCGGCGTCGGCCACCCGGTCGAGCGTGGAGTCGAGGAAGGCGCCCCAGACGGTGCCCCCCTTGCCGCCCAGCCGGGCCACGACGCCGTCGAGCAGGTCGAACAGCACGAAGACGGTGATGAGCAGCGCCCCCCAGGCCAGCCGGCCCAGCGGGAACAGGGTCAGGGCGGAGATCACCGTGCCGAGGGTGCCGATCGCCGTGACGGCGTTCGGGCCGATCCCGCGGCCGACGAGAGCCCTGCCCAGCGGGGTGAGTATCCGGGTCATGGCCGGTCGCAGGAGTTTGAGCATCGCGGTCCGATCGTAGGCCATCACGTGAGCGGCCACTTTCTTTGCCCCGCACCCCTTGTGATATTCGCCACAGGGGTATTTGGTGAACACACCGCGTCCATGCGGTTCCTGACACCCTCCGCGCGGGCGCGGCGTTGGATGCACCGACGACGTGGGAGGCGAAGTGGCGGATAGGAACTCCGGCGGGGCCATGGGAGCCGCGGGCAGGGCACCCACGGCCGACAGGGCGGATGCGATACGCAATGTCGTGCTGGTCGGCCACTCGGGAGCGGGCAAGACCACCCTGGTCGAGCAGCTGCTCGCGGCGACGGGCACCGTCCAGCGGCCGGGCCGGGTGGAGGACGGCAACACGGTCAGCGACTTCGACGAGGTCGAGGTGCGCCAGCAGCGGTCGGTCAACCTGGCGCTGGCGCCGCTCGTGCACAACGGCATCAAGATCAACCTGCTCGACACCCCGGGTTACGCCGACTTCGTCGGCGACCTGCGCGCCGGGTTGCGCGCCGCCGACGCCGCCCTGTTCGTCGTGTCGGCCTCGGAGGGGATCGACGGGCTCACGCAGATGCTCTGGGAGGAGTGCGCCCAGGTCGCCATGCCCAGGGCGGTGGTGATCACCAAGATCGACCACCAGCGCGCCGACTTCGACGAGGTGCTGGCCACCTGCCAGGACGTCTTCGGCGACGGCGTCGCGCCGCTCTACCTGCCGGTGATCACCAACGGGCACGTCAACGGCCTGATCGGGCTGCTGTCGCAGAAGTTCTACAACTACGCGACCGGCGCCCGCACCGAGAAGGAGCCGGGCGCCGAGTACGAGGCGCAGATCGAGGAGCGGCGCGGCGAGCTGATCGAGGGCATCATCCAGGAGAGCGAGGACGAGTCGCTCATGGACCGCTACCTGGAGGGCGAGCCCATCGACACCAAGGTCCTGGTGGACGACCTGGAGAAGGCGGTCGCGCGCGGCAGCTTCTTCCCGGTGTTGTGCAGCGGGCTCGGCGACGGCCACGCCGTGGGCATGACGGAGCTGCTGGAGCTGGTGACCCAGGGCTTCCCCTCGCCGCTGGAACACCCGATGCCCGAGATCACCGACCTGTCCGGCAAGCCGGTCGGCGGCATCGCGTGCGACCCCGACGGCCCGCTCGTGGCCGAGGTCGTCAAGACCACCAGCGACCCGTACGTGGGCCGCATCAGCCTCGTCCGCGTCTTCTCCGGCACGCTGCGCCCCGACATGACCGTGCACGTCTCCGGCCACGGCCTGGCCGACCGCGGGCACGAGGACCACGACGTCGACGAGCGCATCGGCACGCTGACCAGCCCGCTCGGCAAGACCCAGCGCCCGGCGGCCAAGGGCTCGGCCGGGGACATCGTGGCCGTGGCCAAGCTGTCACGGGCCGAGACCGGGGACACGTTGTCGGAGGTCGACCGTCCGCTGCTGATGACGTCCTGGCAGATGCCCGAACCGCTGCTGCCGGTGGCGATCAGGGCGAAGTCGAAGGCCGACGAGGACAAACTGGCCCAGGCGCTCGGCCGGCTGGTGGCCGAGGACCCGACGCTGCGCCTGGAGAACAACGCCGAGACCAGGCAGCTCGTGTTGTGGTGCATGGGCGAGGCGCACACCGACGTGCTGCTCGACCGGCTGGCCAACCGGCACGGCGTCGAGGTCGAGCGGATCGAGCTGCGGGTGCCGCTGCGCGAGACGTTCGGCGGCCGGTGCCAGGCGATGGGCCGCAACGTCAAGCAGACCGGCGGCCACGGCCAGTACGCGATCTGCCACCTGGAGGTCGAGCCCCTGCCCTCGGGCGGCGGGTTCGAGTTCGTGGACAAGATCGTCGGCGGGGTCGTGCCCCGGCAGTTCATCCCGTCGGTGGAGAAGGGCGTGCGGGCCCAGATGGAGCGCGGCGTGGTGGCCGGCTACCCCATGGTGGACGTGCGCGTCACGCTCTACGACGGCAAGGCCCACTCGGTCGACTCCTCCGACATGGCCTTCCAGATCGCGGGCCAGCTCGCGCTGAAGGAGGCGGCCTCGAAGGTCCCGACCCTGCTGCTGGAGCCGGTGGACGAGCTGTCGGTGCTGGTGGCCGACGACTACGTGGGCTCGGTGATGTCCGACCTGTCCTCGCGGCGCGGGCGCGTGCTCGGCACCGAGCCGGTGGGCACCGGGCGCACGCTGGTCAAGGCAGAGGTGCCCGAGCTGGAGATCACCCGCTACGCCATCGACCTGCGCTCGATGTCCCACGGCACCGGGACGTTCACGCGCACGTTCCTGCGCTACGAGCCGCTGCCGCCGAACCTGGCGAGCAAGGTGGCGGCCACCGAGTAGGGGTACGGAGCGGTCGGCGCTGAGCCGGGAGGGCGGCACGTCCCTCCCGGCCCGCACGTTTGATCACCACATCTACCATTTCGTAACAGAAGCATCACGACTGCATTTCTTTTTTCGGGTCCGATCACACGGGAGCAACTGCCAGACTGGGTTGCACTATGCGAACTGGACGCCCACTCCTAGCCGCTGCAGCCCTCGCGGTCGTGACCACCAGCGCCGCCTACGTGTTCGGCCCCGGCGCGACCGAGAGCCCCGCAGCGACCAAGAAGACGACGACCACCGCCCCCGCCACCGCCGAGGCGACGGCGGCCTGCAAGCCCGACCCCCGCTACCCCAAGCGCCAGCTGCGCGGGGTGTGGATCGCGACGGTCAAGAACATCGACTGGCCCTCGCGCGCCGGCCTCGGCCAGGCCCGCCAGAAGGCCGAGTACGTCAAGATCCTCGACAGCGCGGTCAAGCGCAATCTCAACGCCGTCTTCGTCCAGGTCCGTCCCGCCTCCGACGCGCTCTACCGCTCCTCGCTGGAGCCCTGGTCGCAGTACCTGACGGGCACCGCGGGCAAGGACCCGGGCTGGGACCCGCTCCCGTTCCTCATCGACGAGGCGCACAAGCGCAACCTGGAGTTCCACGCCTGGTTCAACCCCTACCGCGCGGCCGAGACCGCCGACCTGTCCAAGCTCCCGGCGAACCACCCGGCCAGGCAGCACCGCGACTGGACGGTCACCTACGGCGGCGGCCTCTACTACAACCCCGGTCTGCCGCAGGTGCGCGAGCACGTCACCAAGGTCATCACCGACGTCGTCAGCCGCTACGACGTCGACGGCGTGCACTTCGACGACTACTTCTACCCCTATCCGGGCGGCGGCGGCACGTTCGACGACAAGGCGGCCTTCGCCAAGTACGGCAAGGGCCGCAAGCTGGCCGACTGGCGCCGCCACAACGTGAACAAGCTGGTGGCCAAGGTCGACGCGGCCGTCCACGACACGAAGAACCACGTGAAGTTCGGCATCAGCCCGTTCGGCATCTGGCGCAACAAGTCCAACGACCCCGAGGGTTCGGCCACGGCCGGCATGTCCGCCTACGACTCCATCTACGCCGACGCCCGTTCCTGGATCGAGGACGGCACGGTCGACTACGTCGCCCCGCAGCTCTACTGGCCGCGCGGCTTCAAGGCGGCCGACTACAAGACGCTGACGGCCTGGTGGGCGGGCGCGGTCAAGGGCACCGACGTCCAGCTCTACATCGGCCAGGCGCTCTACCAGGTGGGCACCAGGACCAACGCCGCCTGGGCCAACCCGGGCGAGCTGTCGGCGCACCTGACGGTGAACCGGCGCTACGAGCAGGTCGACGGCGACATCTACTTCAGCGCCAAGCAGCTCCTGACCAACCCGCTCGGCGCGATCGACCGGGTGGCCAAGGAGCACTACAGCCGTCCGGCGCTGCTGCCGATCATGGAGGACCGCGGCGGCGAGGCCCCCGGCAAGCCGGCCGGCGTCAAGGCGAGCGGCTCCACCGTGTCCTGGACGCCGTCCGAGGGGGCGCGGGCCTACGCGGTGTACCGGGTGCCGGAGTCGGGCAAGGACTGCCACACCACCGACGCCCGCAACCTGGCGGCCGTGGTGACGGCGGCGTCGTACTCGGCCAAGCCGGGCACGTACCTGATCACCTCGCTCGACCGGCAGCACCACGAGAGCAAGCCGGTGAAGGTCAAGGTGGGCTGAGCCTAGGCCCGTCCCGTCACCGCTCGTCCGGGTGGGAGCTCAGTGGCCGGTCTGCTCCCAGGCGCGGGCCAGGGCGGCGACCGCCTGGTCGAGCAGGGCGGGCGGCAGGGCGAAGCTGAGGCGCAGGCGGTCGCGGTGGCGGCCGTCCGGGGAGAACAGCGAGCCGGGCGCGACGGCCACGCCCTGCTCGCGGGCGACGGCGGCGAACCTGTCGGTGTCGGCGCCCGGCAGGCGCGCCCACACCGACAGTCCGCCCTGCGGGCGTGACCAGGTCCACGACGGCAGGCGCGCGGACAGCGCGGCGGTGAAGTGGTCGCGGCGGCGGGCCAGCTCGGCCAGCCAGGCCGGCACGGGGTCGCCGTCGAGCAGGTCGGAGGCCAGCCGCTGGGAGACGGCGCTGGTGGCCAGGTCGGCGTCGAGCTTGGCCTCCAGCAGCCGGGCCAGCAGCGGCTCGGGGGCGGTGAGCCAGCCCACCCGCAGGCCGCCCCACAACACCTTCGACAACGAGCCCACCGTCACCGTGCCGTGCGGATGGGCCAGGGCCAGCGGCGCGGGAGGCGTCCGGCCGTCGAACACCACGGGCGCGAGCGTCCGGTCCTCCACCAGCGGGACGTCCGCCGCCGCGGCCAGCTCGGCCACGTGCCGCAGGTCGGCCACGCGGCCGGTCGGGTTGTCCACCGGCAGCGCGTACACGGCGGCCGGGCGGTGGCGGGCCAGCGCGTCGCGCACGGCGTCCGGGTCGGCGAGGTCCACGGGCACGGCGTGGGCCCCGGCGCGCCGGAACACGCTGAGCGCCCCTCCGTAGGCCGGGTCGCCGGCCAGCACGCGGTCGCCGGGCCGCAGCAGCACCCGGGCCGCCAGGTCGATGCCCTGCTGGGCGCCCGAGGTCACCATGATCTCGCGGTGCGGCCCGGCGTCCAGGGCGGCCAGCACCGCGCGCAACCGCGAGTCGCCCATGGCGTCGTAGCCGTGGCCGCTCGGCGCGCGCATCAGGGCGGCGGCGTCCAGCGGGGGCACCGCCAGGTGGGAGGGGTCGGGGACGACCGAGGTCGACAGGTCGGCCAGCACCGCGCCGCCCTGGAGCAGGCCGCCGAACGTCGGGACGCCCAGCACGTACGTGCCGCTGCCGTGCCGGCGTTCGCACAGGCCCTCCTCGCACAGGGCGTTGAAGGCGGCGGCGACCGTCCCGCGGCTGAGGCCGACCGCCTGGGCCAGGTCGCGCTCGGAGGGCAGACGGGTGCCCGGGGCGATGGCGCCGGTCTGGGCCAGGTCGGTCAGCGCGCCCGCGAGCCGCCGGCTGGCCGTGCCCTGGTGGAGCCGGAGCCGGTCGCGGACCAGGGTGACAAGGTCTTCTTCTCTTCCCACGCCACTATTATCCGGTTACTGTGCCACTTATCAATGAATTGGCCTACATCTCGTGATTGTTGACGGCCATTTACGGAGAGGAGCGGCACGATGCGCGAAGCCGAGCACATCTGGATGGACGGCGAGCTGGTGCCCTGGGCCGAGGCCCGGGTGCACGTCCTGACGCACGCCCTGCACTACGGCACCGCCGTGCTGGAGGGCACCAGGGCCTTCGACACGCCCGACGGCCCGGCGGTGTTCCGGCTCGACGAGCATCTGCGGCGGCTGGCGCGCAGCGCGCGGATCATCGGGATGCCGCTGCCGTACACCTTGGAGGAGCTGCGCGCGGCCACGCTGGCCACGGTCGCGGCCAACGGCCAGTCCTCGTGCTACATCCGCCACCTGGCCCACCGCGGCTACGGCGAGATGGGCGTGGCGGCGCGCGGCTGCCCGACGGTGGTCTCGATCGCGTCCTGGGAGTGGGGCGCGCTGCTGGAGGCGGGCGTGCGGCTGATGACCAGCTCGTGGCAGCGCAACGACCACCGGGTGACGCCGACCGCGGCCAAGGCCACCGGCCCCTACTTGAACTCGGTGATGGCCAAGTCCGAGGCCATGCAGGCGGGCTTCGACGAGGCGGTGCTGCTGAACGCGGCCGGCAACGTCAGCGAGTGCACCGGCGCGAACGTCTTCGTCGTGCGCGACGGCGTGCTGACCACGCCTCCGCCGCACGCCGGCGCGCTGGAGGGCATCACGCAGGACACCGTCGCCCGGCTGGCGGCCGACCTGGGGCTGACGGTCACCAGGGAGGACCTGCTGCGCACCGACCTGTACACGGCCGACGAGATCTTCGTCTGCGGCACGGCGGCCGGGATCGTGCCCGTCAGCGCGGTCGACCACTGCGAGTTCGGCGGCCCCGGGCCGGTCACCGGCAAGCTGTCCGACGCCTACGAGGCCGCCGTGCACGGGCGCGACGACCGCTACCGCCACTGGCTCACCCCCGTGCACGGCTGACGGACCGGGCCCGCCGCCGCCCGTGAGAAGGTAGGGGAATCGGTGGCGCCGGATCGCGACGTGCTCTAGCGTGCCACGGACGTCATCGATCGCGGGAGGTCGTCGGGGTGAGGCGCGCGCTCGTGGTGCTGGCCGTTCTGGCCGGTTCCGTACTGCTCGGCCTGCAGGGCACGGCCACGGCCGGCGGCTCGGCTCCCGGCGCGGGCAGGGTGGCGCTCATCGGCGTCTCCGGTCTCAGCTGGGACGACGTCAACCAGGCCGACGCCCCCAACCTGTGGGAGCTGACGCGCGGCAGCGCGATCGGCTCGCTGTCGGTGCGCACGGTCAGCAACATCACCTGCCCCTACGACGGCTGGCTCACGGTGTCGGCCGGCACCAGGTCGGCCGCCGGATACGCCTGCGGCGCGCCTCCCGCCCCCGAGACCCGGGGCGCGGGCGCGGTCATCCCCGACTACCGCTACCTCATCGACGTGGCCGGGCAGCGCAACGCCGGCACGCTGGGCGAGGCGCTGAAGGCCGCGGGCCGGTGCTCGATCGCGATCGGCCCCGGCGCCGCGCTCGCGCTGGCCGACCGGCAGGGCGCGGTGCAGCGCTACCACGCCTCCCCGCTCCAGGTCCGCACCGCCGACCTGGAGCAGTGCCCGCTGACCGCCATGGACGTCGACGACCTCGTCCACCCCTACCTGGCAAGCGGCAAACTGCCCAAGGTGCCCGAGCAGCTCGGCCCGAAGGAGCGCCGCGACGCGCTGCGTCTGGCCGACGCCAAGGCCGGCGCGCTGCTGTCGATCCTGCCGCCCGGCACCACCGTGCTGCTGGCCGGCCTGTCCGACCACGGCTCCGTGCCGCACCTTCGGGTGGCCGCGCTGCGTGAGCCCGGGGCGCAGGGGCGGTTGCTGGGCGCGGCCTCCACCCGCCGCGCCGACATCTCGATCCTGCCCGACCTGACCGCGACCGTGCTGGCCCGGCTCGGCGTGCCGGCGCCGGCCACGGTCGTCGGGGTGCCGATGCAGCTCGGCGACGCCGGCGCGACGATCGACCGGCTGCGCCGGGCCGACGCGACCGCGCAGGCCATCCGGTCGGTCAAGGGCGTCTACTTCACCGTCGTGGCGGTGTTGCAGGTGCTGTTCTACGTGGTCGCGTTCCTGCTGCTGCGGCGGCGCAAGGGCCTGTCGCCGGTGCGTCTGGCCGCCGTCGCGCTGGCCGCCCTGCCGGTCTCCAGCTATCTGGTCAACCTGCTGCCCTGGTCGTCCCTGACGCAACTGGTCGCCGGGGTGCTGGGCTGGGTCGTCGTGGTCACCGCGCTGGCCTTCGGCGGGCCCTGGCGGCGGCGTCCGCTCGGCCCGCTCGCCGTGGTGGCCGGCGTCACCGCGCTCACACTCGCCGGCGACCTGCTGACGGGCACGACGTTGCAGCTCAACAGCGTCATGGGCTACAGCGCCGAGGTCGGGGCCCGCTACTACGGCCTGGGCAACATCCCGTTCGCGCTGCTGGCCACCGGCACGCTGCTGGCCACCACCGTGATCGCCCACCGCTGGCCGGGGCGGCCCGGGGTGGCCGCGATCGTGGTGCTCGGGGCGTTCGCGATGGTGCTGGGCGGCTCGGGCATGGGCAGCGACTTCGGCGGCGTGATCGCGTTCGTGCCGGGCATCGCGGTGACCGCGCTGCTGGTGGCCGGCAAGCGGGTCTCGATCGTGAAGCTGGGGGCGTTCTGCGTGGCCGGGGCGGTGATCGTGATGACGTTCGCCGTGCTCAACTACCTGCGTCCGCCCGACGAGCAGACGCACCTGGGCAGGTTCGTGGGCCAGGTGCTCAGCGGCGAGGCGTTCGAGGTGATCTTCCGCAAGCTCCAGGCCATGCTGGCCACGCTGCTCAGCCCCAACCTCATGCCCATCGTGATCGCGGCCGTGGCCTTCCTCGTCTACGCGATCCTGCGGCCCGAGCAGGCCAGCGCGGGCGTGGTGCCCGCGGCGTTCCGCCACTCCCCCGCCCTGCGCGCCGGCCTGATCGGCACGCTGGTCAGCGGAGTGATCGGGATGCTGGTCAACGACTCGGGCGCCGCGGTGTTGTCGATGGCCCTGGCGCTGGCCGTGCCGCTGCTGCTCGCGGCGGGCATCGGCGCGCTGGGCCGCGAACAGCCGGCCGAAGCCCCCGCCACCGCCCGCCTGGCCCACGCCGGCGACTAGTCCGCCCAGGCGTCGGCCAGCAGTTGCCGGGTGTCGTGCAGGAGCTGGGGCAGCACCTTCGTCTGCGCCACGACCGGCATGAAGTTCGTGTCGCCGCCCCACCTCGGCACGACGTGCTGGTGCAGGTGGGCGGCGATGCCGGCGCCCGCGACCTGGCCCAGGTTCATGCCCACGTTGAAGCCCTGCGCGCCGCTGGCCTTGCGCAGCGCGCGCAGCGACCGCTGGGTGAACTCGCCCAGCTCGGCGACCTCGGCCGGGGTCAGCTCGTCGTAGCCGGACACGTGCCGGAAGGGCACGACCATCAGGTGGCCGGAGTTGTACGGGTAGAGGTTGAGGACGGCGTAGACGACCTCTCCCCTGGCCACGATCAGGCCGTCCTCGTCGCTCATCCGGGGGATCTCGTCGAAGGGGCAGCCGTCGCCCGGCCCGGTGCCCGTCGGCTTGTTCTCGCCCTTGATGTAGGCCATGCGATGCGGGGTCCACAGCCGCTGGAAGTTGTCGGGCGCCCCGGCTCCTGCCTGATCGTGCATACCAAGCAGCATAGGACCCCGCGGCGAGGGCCGTTCTTCCGGCGTGATCCCCGCCCTTCGCGACGGGCCTAGGGTGAGGGCATGGCACAGCGACTCGAACCCATGCCCGCCGACTGGCAGCGCGCCCTGGCCGTCGTGGCCCACCCCGACGACCTGGAGTACGGCTGCGCGTCCGCCGTCGCCACCTGGACCGACGCCGGGCGCGAGGTCTCCTACCTGATCGCCACCCGCGGCGAGGCGGGCATCGACACGCTCGACCCCGCCGCCTGCGGGCCGGTGCGCGAGCGCGAGGAGCGGGCCAGCGCCGCCGTGGTCGGGGTGAGCACCGTGGAGTTCCTCGACCACGCCGACGGAGTCGTCGAGTACGGGACGGCGCTCAGGAGGGACATCGCCGCCGCCATCCGCAGGCACCGCCCGGAGCTGGTGATCACTCTCAATCCCGACGACACGTGGGGCGGCACGTACTGGAACACGCCCGACCACCGGGCCGTGGGCCGGGCCGTGCTGGATGCCGCCGGCGACGCCGGAAATCGCTGGATATTTCCTGACACCGACGCCGCGCCCTGGAACGGCGTGCGCTGGGTCGCCGTCGCCGGCTCCAACTCCCCCACCCACGCCGTGGACGTCACCGACGGGCTGGAGCGCGGCGTGCGGTCGCTGCTGGAGCACCGCGCCTACATCGAGGCCCTCACCGACCAGGCCCCGGAGGTCTACGCCCGCGAGCTGATCGAGGGCTCCGCGCGGCAGGCCGCCGAACGCTTCGACGGCCGCCCGGCGGTCGCCTTCCGCCTGTTCCCCCGCTGATTTCCGCGCTGAGTCCCCTCGCTGATTCCAGCGCTGACATCCGGCCCGGGCCTGAGCTGCTCGGAGAACGGCTCAGGCCCGGGCGGCCGCGAGCGGCGGGTCAGACCTGGACGCGGCGTTCCACAGCGTTGACGATCTCGGCGATGGCCTCTTCGACGGGCACGCCGTTCTTCTGCTCGCCGTTGCGGTAACGGAAGGACACCGCGCCGTTGGCGATGTCGTCGTCACCGGCCAGCAGCATGTACGGGACCTTCGCCTTCTGCGCGTTGCGGATCTTCTTCTGCATGCGGTCGTCGGCCGCGTCGACCTCGACCCTGATGCCCCGCTCGCGCAGCCGCTTGGCGACGTCCTGGAGGTAGGGCACGTGGGCGTCGGCGATCGGGATGCCGACCACCTGCACCGGCGCCAGCCAGGCGGGGAACGCCCCGGCGTAGTGCTCGACCAGGACGCCGAAGAACCGCTCGACCGAGCCGAACAGCGCCCGGTGGATCATGACCGGCTGCTGCCGGGAGCCGTCGGCCGCCTGGTACTGCAGGTCGAACAGCTCGGGCAGGTTGAAGTCGAGCTGGATGGTGGACATCTGCCAGGTGCGGCCGATCGCGTCGCGCACCTGGACGGAGATCTTCGGCCCGTAGAAGGCCGCGCCGCCCGGGTCCATCACCAGGTGGAGGTTCTCGGCCTCGGCCACCTCGCGCAGCGTGGTGGTGGCCTCCTCCCACACCTCGTCGGAGCCGACGAACTTCTCCGGGTCCTTGGTGGACAGCTCGAGGTAGAAGTCCTCCAGGCCGTAGTCGCGCAGCAGGTCGAGGACGAAGCGCAGCAGCGAGGTCAGCTCGTCGCGCATCTGCTCGCGGCTGCAGTAGATGTGGGCGTCGTCCTGGGTCAGGCCGCGCACCCGGGTCAGGCCGTGGACCACGCCGGACTTCTCGTAGCGGTAGACCGTGCCGAACTCGAACAGCCGCAGCGGCAGCTCGCGGTAGGACCGCCCGCGCGCCCTGAAGATCAGGTTGTGCATCGGGCAGTTCATCGGCTTGAGGTAGTAGCGGGCGCCCTCCAGCTCCATGGGCGGGAACATCCCGTCCTTGTACCAGTCGAGGTGGCCCGAGACCTGGTAGAGGTTCTCCTTGGTGATGTGCGGGGTGTTGACGAACTCGTAGCCGGCCTCCTCGTGCCTGCGCCGCGAGTAGTCCTCCATCACCTTGCGGATCACGCCGCCCTTGGGGTGGAAGACCGCCAGGCCCGAGCCCAGCTCGTCGGGGAAGGAGAACAGGTCGAGCTCGGCGCCGAGCCTGCGGTGGTCGCGCCGCTCGGCCTCCTCCAGCATCTTCAGGTATTCGTCCTGCTTGTCGCGGGACTCCCAGGCGGTGCCGTAGATGCGCTGGAGCTGCGGGTTCTTCTCGCTGCCGCGCCAGTAGGCGCCGCCGGAGCGCATGAGCTTGAACGCCGGGATCGACCGGGTGGAGGGCACGTGCGGCCCCCGGCACAGGTCCTTCCAGCACAGCTCGCCGCTCTTGGCGTCGAGGTTGTCGTAGATCGTCAGCTGGCCGGCCCCGACCTCGACGCTCTCCTCGTCGGCCGCGCCGCCCTTGAGCCCGATGAGCTCCAGCTTGTACGGCTCGCCGGCCAGCTCCTCGCGCGCCTCCTCGTCGGTGACGGCCCGGCGGGAGAACAGCTGCCCCTGCTTGACGATCTCCCGCATGCGCTTCTCGACGCGCTTGAGGTCGTCGGGGTTGAACGCCTGCTTGACGTCGAAGTCGTAGTAGAAGCCGTTCTCCACGGGCGGGCCGATGCCCAGCTTGGCCTCGGGGAACAGCTCCTGCACCGCCTGCGCCATGACGTGCGCGGTGGAGTGGCGGACGATGGCCCGGCCGTCTTCGCTGGAGACCTCGATCGGCTCGACCACGTCGTCCTGGGCCAGCGGGTGGGCAAGGTCGCGCGGCTCGCCGTTGACCCGGGCCGCGATGACCGTGCGGCCGTCGGCCTCCAGCGCCTCACCCGCCGTCGTGCCGGCCGCGACCACACGCTCGGCTCCGGCGAGGGTGATGCGTAGCTCGGCTGACACGGTGTCTCCCTTGGATCGCGCTCGATGCCCGGCACCGAGGCTGGTTCGATGGTGAACACCGATGCTATCGCGGGTGAAACCCCAGCCTTGTCAGGTCCTGGCGGGTGCCGTGGAAGACGTTCCGGTCGAGCGGGCTGCTGGCATATTGGTGGATTGTCCAGTCGCGCCACGGCGGCGGCACGAGGGGTTCGCCGCGCGGCCGCTCCGGGGAGGCGATCCACAGCGGGTAGTCGGCCAGGCCGGCGCAGTTCCCCGAACGGGCGAACCAGTGGAAGGTGTAGATGAAGGGCCGCAGACCGGCGTGCCGCTCGACGTGGTGACACCAGCGGCGCGCGTACCTGGCGACCTGCTCCGGGCGCTGCCCGTCGCCGGTCTCCAGGTCGAGCGCCACCAGGTCGCCCCTGCGCAGGCCGCCCGCCGACCTGAGCACCGCCAGGAAGTGCCGGGCGTGCTCGATCGGGTCGCCCTTGGGCCGGGCGAAGTGGTACGCGCCGCACACCAGCCAGCTCTCGCGCATTCCTGACCAGTTGCGGGCGAACCACCGGTCGGTCCAGTCGCCGCCCTCGGTGGCCTTGGCGAAGGCGAAGGAGACCCCGGCCTCGGCGTGACCGGCCCAGTCGACGGAGCCCTGCCAGTTCGACACGTCTATGCCATGCAGCAAGCGCTTCACCTTGCCGGAGTTTATTGAGATGTCCCCCTATGAACCCTTCGACGCGCCGATGAGCAGCTCACGGGTGCGTTCCCGCTCGGCGAACGTCGCGCCGACGAAGTCGGTCACCCCGGCCTGGCGCAGCCGTTCGAGCTGGGCGAGCACGGACTCCTCGTCGCCGACCACCGCGACGTTCCCCGGCCCGGCGGCGCCCTCGCGGTCGAGCATGGCCCGGTAGGAGGGCAGCGTGCCGTAGACGGCGAAGATCTCGTTGGCCCGCTCGACGGCGGCGGCGGGGTCGTCGGTGACGCAGACGGGCAGCGCGCAGACGATCCGCGGCGCCGGGCGGCCCGCCTCCGCGGCGGCGGCCGTGATGGTCGGGGCGACGTGCTCGGCCACCGTCTTCGGGCCGGTCATCCACAACACCGTGCCGTCGGCGACCGTGCCGGCCAGCTTCAGCATGCGCGGGCCGAGGGCGGCGATGAGCACCGGGAAGCCCGCGCCCGGCGTGGTGAGCCGCACGTCGGCCCTGATCGTCTCGCCCGCCGCCTTGACCTGCTCGCCCCGGCTGGCCGGGAGCAGCACGTCGAGGTACTCCTTCATGTGGCGGTAGGGGCGCTCGAAGCTGAGGCCGAACATGTGCTCGATGACGACCTGGTGCGACAGGCCGATGCCGAGCGCCAGCCGGCCGCCGAGCGCGGCGTTGGCCGTCATCGCCTGCTGGGCCAGGGCCGCCGGGTGGCGCGGGTAGGTGGGCACGACGGAGGTGCCGAGCTCGATGCCGGGCACCTGGGAGCCGGCCACGGCCAGCGCGGTGAGGGCGTCGAGGCCGAAGATGTGGGACAGCCAGGCGGAGGCGAAGCCGTCCTCGGCCGCCTGGGCGATCTCGTCGCGGAGCGCGCCGAGCGGGTCGGGCCCTTGCCGTTCATTCAGGAAATATCCGAAACGCATGGAAACAGAACTCCGTTCTGGAGGCAGACGCGCCTGTATCTTCCCACGCCGCGGGGCGCGCTCACCCGTCCGAAGGGGGCGGATTTGTAAAGTGGCCTCATGACGCACGATCGCGCAGGACAGCCCGCCCAGCCCGCCGACCTGGTCGACGTCGCCCGGCTGGTGACCTCCTACTACGCCCTGCACCCCGACCCCGCCGAGGTGGCGCAGCGGGTGGCGTTCGGCACGTCGGGCCATCGCGGGTCCTCGCTGCGGACGGCCTTCAACGAGGACCACATCCTGGCCACCAGCCAGGCCATCTGCGAATACCGCGCCTCCCAGGGCACCGACGGGCCGCTGTTCCTGGGCATCGACACGCACGCGCTGTCCGAGCCCGCCCGCGTGTCGGCGCTGGAGGTGTTCGCGGCCAACGGGGTCGAGGTGCTGATCGACTCCCGCGACGGCTACACGCCGACCCCCGCCGTCTCGCACGCCGTCCTGCGGCACAACCGGGGCCGCACGTCCGGGCTGGCCGACGGCGTGGTGGTGACGCCGTCGCACAACCCGCCCTCCGACGGCGGCTTCAAGTACAACCCGCCGCACGGCGGCCCCGCCGACACCGACGCCACCTCCTGGATCCAGGACCGCGCCAACCAGCTGCTGGCCGACGGCATGAAGGGCGTGTCCAGGGTCTCCTACGCCAAGGCCCTCGACGCGGCCGGCCGCTACGACTTCCTCGGCGCGTACGTCGACGACCTGCCGTCCGTGGTCGACCTCGACGCGATCAGGTCGGCCGGGGTGCGCATCGGGGCCGACCCGCTGGGCGGGGCGAGCGTGGCCTACTGGGGTGAGATCGCCGAGCGCCACCGCCTCGACCTGACCGTGGTCAACCCGCTGGTCGACCCCACCTGGCGGTTCATGACGCTCGACTGGGACGGCAAGATCCGCATGGACTGCTCGTCGCCGTACGCGATGGCGTCGCTGATCGCCCAGCGCGACAGGTACGACATCGCCACCGGCAACGACGCCGACGCCGACCGCCACGGCATCGTCACCCCCGACGGCCTGATGAACCCCAACCACTACCTGGCCGTCGCCATCTCCTACCTGTACGCCCACCGCGAAGGCTGGCCCGCCGCGGCCGGGGTCGGCAAGACGATGGTGAGCAGCGGCGTCATCGACCGGGTCGCCGCCTCGCTCGGGCGTCGCCTCTACGAGGTGCCGGTCGGTTTCAAGTGGTTCGTCCCCGGGCTGCTCGACGGCTCGCTCGGGTTCGGCGGCGAGGAGAGCGCCGGGGCCTCGTTCCTGCGGCGCGACGGCTCGCCCTGGTCCACCGACAAGGACGGTCTCATCCTCGCCCTGCTGGCCTCGGAGATCCTGGCGGTGACCGGCGAGTCGCCGAGCGCGCACTACCGCCGCCTGACCGAGCGGTTCGGCGAGCCCGCCTACGCCCGGGTCGACGCGCCCGCCACCCGCGAGGAGAAGGCGGTGCTGGCCAAGCTGTCGGCCGACCAGGTGACGGCGTCGTCGCTGGCCGGCGAGCCGATCACGGCGGTGCAGACCGCGGCCCCCGGCAACGGCGCGGCGCTCGGCGGCGTGAAGGTCTCGACGGAGAACGCCTGGTTCGCCGCCCGCCCGTCGGGCACCGAGGACGTCTACAAGATCTACGCCGAGTCCTTCAAGGGCCCCGACCACCTGGCCAAGGTGCAGGAGGAGGCCCGTTCGCTGGTCTCGGCCGCGCTGGGCTGAGCGACCGGCCGCCAGAGCCGGGCGCCACAGCGGGCCGCCTCAGTGAGGCGCCTCAGTGGGGCGGCTCAGCGGGCCGCCTCAGTGGGGCGGCTCAGCGGGGCGGCTCAGCGGGGCAGCTCGCGGGCGGTGGCGGCGGGCATGCCGGTGCGTCCGAGGTCGGCGTGCCGGCCCGCCAGCACGCCCGCGCGGTAGCCCGTGCCGCTGGTCGTCGGGACCGACATGCGGATGCGCGGATAGTGGGCGGCCACCGCCAGGTCGACCTCGGCCC
Organism: Nonomuraea sp. NPDC049637; assembly: GCF_040675235.1. Classification (NCBI taxonomy): domain Bacteria; kingdom Bacillati; phylum Actinomycetota; class Actinomycetes; order Streptosporangiales; family Streptosporangiaceae; genus Nonomuraea; species Nonomuraea sp. NPDC049637. Next base: position 37,956 of record NZ_JBFAOM010000022.1, on the reverse strand, counting down.
GGCGGTCGGCCAGCACCAGCGCGGTGCCGGCCCCGGCGGCCTCGGCCTCCGTCGCGGCGCGCGTCTCGGCCTCGCGCAGCAGCCGGTACACCTCGTCGGTGAACCCCAGCAGCCACGAGCGCCGGTAGGCCCGCGCCGCGGCGAGCTCGCCCGGCGGCCGTACGCGGGCCAGGCCCGAGGCCATCTGCAGCAGCAGCGACGTGGCCAGCACGTCGGCGCGTTCGAGGTCGGCGGCGAAGCCGAACACGTGCACCCGCTGGCCGCCGTCGCCGCGGCCGATCAGCAGCGGACGGCAGCGGACGGCCTGGGCCACCAGGCTGACCAGACGGGCCTTCTCCCTGGCCCACGGGGCGGGCAGGGTGACGATGCGGTCGCCGGGGGTCTGGCGGGTGCCGGGCGGCGGGAGGGTGTCGATGCCGTACTTGGCCATCAGGACGGAGGCGGCCGCCAGGAAGGTGGCCCGCTCGTGCTCGTTGTCCGTGCGTTCGGCCTTGGCCAGGAGTTTCCTGACGCGTTCGAGCGTGCGCTCCCGCAACCGAGCTCCCCCTACTTGGCCAGCACCCGCCCGTCGTCGGCGATGGCCGGGAAGGCGCCGGTGTCGACGATGCCGTGCTGCTGGTACAGAGCCTCGATCAGGGCGTGCGCCTGCGGCTCCAGCTTCCACAGGGCACGATACTCGCGCGCGGTGGCCAGCGGGACGCCGATCTCCTGGGCGATGTCCACCGACCTCGGCACGATGCGCTTGGCGATCTGCCGGTCCCAGAACTCGCGGGCGGCCCTGATCTGGGCGGCGCGCTGGGCGGTGTCGACGACCTGGGGGGTGGCGTCGAACACCTCGGCGTCCTCGTCCTCGTCCTCGACGAGCTCGGCCAGCGCGGGCGGCAGCGCCGGGCGGGCGGGCACGGGACGGTGGTCGGCCTCGGGCTCCCACGGCACGCGCGGGTCGGCGTCTATGAGCGCGGTGGTGTTGTACAGGGCGGCGATCTGGGCCAGCAGCGCCTCCTGACGCTGCTGGTCGACGGCCAGCCCGGTGTGCTCGACGGCCTGGTCCATGGCCTTGTCGAGCCTGGCCAGCGCGCCGCGCATCTTGCGCTCGGAGGCGCCGCTGTCGCGCAGCGCCTTGGCGCGCTTGGCGGCCAGGGCGACGCGGGTGAGCCGGCGGTGGGCGTCGACCTCGGAGGCGGTGCGGTCGCTGACCTCGGCCAGGCCCATGCGGACGAGCAGGCGTTCGGGGGTCAGGCGCCAGTTGATGCGGCCGGTGCCGCGGATGCGGTGGCGTTCGATGGCCATGCCGCGTTCCCAGAGCCAGGCGGCGACCAGCGGGGCGGCCAGGCGGAAGACGGCCTCGGGGAGGCTGCGGGCGTCCATGCTGGACAGGACGGCGGTCAGGCAGGTCAGCGCCCAGACCGCGATGCCGTCGATGCCGGCGGAGAAGTTCTCCCGCATGTTGCGGCGGGCGCGGACGGCCGAGGTGATGATGGCGACCTCGATGAAGGCGAACAGCAGCAGGCGGAGCGGTCCGTCCAGGCCGAGCACGTCTCCGGAGAAGCGCCACATGCCCTGGGCGGACACGCCGGTGGCGATGGAGGCGGCGACGACGGTGAGCACGTCCTCGACGGGACGGGGGGCGACGTAGCGGGCGAACAACCAGCTTCCCGCGCGCCAGGCCATCCGGAGCACCAGGAACGCCAGCACGAGCCCGGCCAGGCCCAGCAGGGCGATGACGGCGGTGGCGAACGGCTTCTCGGCGACGAAGGCTGCTATTTCCTCAAATGTCGGCATCAGTCACTATCCGCGAGGCTCAACTCCAGCTTGTCTTGCGACGAGATCATCGCAGACTGTCGCCCCCTTGTACGCCAAACGCCACCGATTTCCCCTGTCTCCCACCGGTTCCTGTGACACACGCCGTACCAGAAGGGGGTTGTGGCTAGTCGGCGGCCCGCGACCCGGCGCACAATGAGGCGCACCCCGGCCTCCCGCGCGGGATCACGCGAGGGGCGGCGCGGGCGGCGCGAGACGGGCGGCCAGATGGACGATCGGGCGGGTGGCCAGGTGGGACGTGAGGGTGAGCGGCAATTTCGTCCTTTCGGAGGGCAACAGCCGCCTGTCCGGATGGGACCATCTACCGAGGGATTTATCCCAACATAGTGCGATGTATCCCAGCAGGACGGATATCCATGTCTGACTCAGAGTTCCCCTTCGTCCAGTTCATGCGCGAGGACTTCGACCCGGTCGCCGAGCTCGGCCGCATCCGGGCCGAGCACGCCGTCTTCCCCATGAAGATCCCCGGCGACCAGACCGTGCACCTGGTCACGCGCTGGGAGGACGTACGCGGTGTCCTCGGCGACCACGAACGGTTCAGCAACGACTTCGCCGGCATCTCCGGCCTGGGCTCCAACCAGGAGGACCCCGGCGGCCTCGGCTTCCGCGACCCGCCCGAGCACACGCGGCTGCGCAAGTACCTGACCCCCGAGTTCACCATGCGCCGCCTGCGCCGCCTGGAGCCGCGCATCGAGGCGATGGTCGAGGAGCACCTGGACCGCATCGAGGCCAAGGGCCCGCCCGCGGACCTGGTCGAGGACTTCGCCCTGCCGATCCCGTCGCTGGTGGTGTGCGAGCTGCTCGGCGTCCCGTACGAGGAGCGCGCCGACTTCGTCAGGATCAGCAAGGACCGGTTCGACCTGTCGGCCGGCCCCGAGGCGTCCCTGCAGGCGATCAACGACGCGATGGCGTACCTGGTGGACCTGGTGGCCCGCGAGCGGCGCGACCCCGGCGAGGGCCTGCTCGGCCAGCTCCTGCGCGAGCACGGCGACGACCTCGACGACCGCACGCTGGCCAGCATGTCCGACGGCCTGCTCACCGGCGGGCACGACACCAGCACCAGCATGCTCGCGCTCGGCGCGCTCTGGCTCATGCGCCACCCCGAGCAGGCCGCCAAGGTGCGCGAGGTGGACGGCTACGTCAACGACGTCGTCGAGGAGCTGCTGCGCTACATGACGGTCGTGCAGGTGGCCTTCCCGCGCTTCGCCCGCGAGGACCTGGAGCTGCACGGCGTGCCGATCAAGAAGGGTGAGATGGTGCTGTGCTCGCTGACCGGCGCCAACCGCGACCCCTCGCTGGGCCCGGACATGGACGAGGTGCGCCCCGGCCGCGAGACCGCCCGCTCGCACCTGGCCTTCGGCCACGGCATCCACCGCTGCATCGGCGCGCCGCTCGCCCAGATGGAGATGCGCATCGCCTTCCCCGCCCTGCTGCGCCGCTTTCCGGACCTGCACGTCTCGGGCGAGGTGCCGTTCAGGGAGCTGGCCATCGTGTACGGGGTCAAGGAGCTACCCGTCGCCTGGTAGAGCGGTTACGTTCACAGTGTGGACGAGCCCGTCATCGATCTGGCCTCGATCAGCGCCGTGGTGTTCGACATCGACGGCGTGGTCACCGACACCGCCCGGGTGCACGCGGCCGCCTGGAAACACGTCTTCGACGCCTTCCTGCGCGGCCGCTGCGATCCGTTCGACATCCGTGACGACTACCTCCGGCACGTCGACGGCCGGCCGCGGCTCGACGGCGTGCGCACCTTCCTCGCCGCGCGCGGCCTCACCGTGCCCGACGGCGGTCCCGACGACGAGCCGGGCGCGCCCACCGTGCACGGGCTCGGCCTGGCCAAGGACCAGATCTTCGTCGCGCAGGTGGACAAGTACGGCGTGGCCGCCTTCCCCGCCACCGTGGCCCTGCTGCACGAGCTGCGCCACCGGGGCGCCCGCACGGCGGCCGTCTCGGCCAGCCTGCACGGCCGCCGGCTGGTCACCGCCGCGGGCGTGGCGCACCTGTTCGACGTGGTCGTGGACGGCGGCGACGCGGCCCTGATGAACCTGCCGGGCAAGCCGGACCCCGCCCTGTTCCTGGAGGCCGTGCGCCGCCTGGCGCTGCCCGCCGGACGGGCCGCCGTGGTGGACGCGGCGCTGCCGGGCGTCCAGGCGGGCGGCAGGGGCGGCTTCGGGCTGGTCGTGGCGGTCACCCGGGACGGTCCGGGCGACGCCGCCGCGCCGGCCGGGCACGGCGCGCACGTCGTGGCGCCCGACCTGGCCGGGCACGGCGCGCACGTCGTGGTGTCCGATCTGGGCGAGCTCGGCGTGCGCGGCAGGGTCCTACCCTTGAGGGCGTGACGGTGCTGATCGATCCCCCCGACTGGCCGGGGCCGCGCGGCCTGATGTGGTCGCACCTGGTGAGCGACAGCTCGCTGGAGGAGCTCCACGCGTTCGCGGCCCGGCTCGGGGTGCCGGGCCGGGCCTTCGACCGGGACCACTACGACGTCCCCGAGACCGTGCACGCGCGGGCGGTGTCGCTGGGCGCCGAGCCGGTCAGCTCGCGCGAGCTGCTGCGCCGCCTGATCGCCGCCGGTCTGCGCCGCCGCAAACGCCACGACCCCGGCGCGACCTAGCCTCCCGCCAGGCGGGCCAGCTCGGCGGTCATGTTGGCGCGCGCGGGTTCCTCCCACAACTCGCGGGCCCGGTCCGTACGGTAGAGCCGCGGCGCGGCCAGCAGCCTGCGCAGCACCTGCGCGCGGCCCTGCCGGAACAGGTCGTCGGGCACGTGCGCGTACTCGCGGCGGATGTCGGCGGCGTAGGCGTCGTAGCCGGGGCGGCCCAGCACGGCCAGGTCAGCGTCGCACAGCACGGCCCCGTCGCGGTCGCCGGCGGCCACCGTGTCGTGGGCGGCGGTCAGGCGGACCAGCCGGGCGGTCGCGGCGACCCGGCCGGGCGGCACCCCGCAGCGCGGCAGGCGCGCCTGGGCGAGCTGGGCGCTGCGCTCCTCGTCCCAGCCGGGCCTGCCGTCGTAGACGGCGTCGTGGAACCAGGCGGCCAGGCGCACGGCGGCGGGGTCGGCGGCCTCCCCGGCCAGGTCGTCGACGGCGGCCAGCACGGCGGCGAGGTGGGCGAGGGTGTGGTAGCGGCGGTGGGGCTCGGCCCAGCGGGCGATCAGCTCGGCGCCTGTGGCCAGCGCGGCCGGGGAGCCGCCCGCCAGAGCCAGCCACCCGGCGGCGAGCCGGGCCCTCGGCGCGGGGTCCGGGCGGTCGTCGATCACGCCTCCACCGTAGTGGCCGGGCGGTACGTCCCGGCGTTGTGTCCTTGAATACACCCGGTATTTACCCGGCTGTCCCTCCGCTCTGCCTGTCCGTACGGGGACCTGGTTCCCCCCGGAAAGGAGACAGCGACATGGCGACCGGTGAGTTCCAGGTGATGAAGGTTCCGGCCGAGCAGCTGACCGGCGTGCTGCACGGTCAGGTTGTCGACCCGGGCGCCCAGCCCACGAACGTCGTGAGATGCGGCGAGGGCTGGACCGTCGACGTGAGCTGGGAGGTCGCCGGCGAGCTGGTCGACTGGCTGGCGGGACGGTGGCATGTGGAGATCATCGCCGACCTGCTGGGAGGTGGTGAGACCCGTCATCCCTCGCCGCCTGTGGAGTTGACGTTCACCCCTGGCTCGGGACGGTACACCGCGTCGGTCCCGATGCGCGGTCAGCTCGGCCCCGGCACCTATGACCTGGTGGTCAACCTCACCACGACGACGGCCGCCGGCTCCGCGGGGGCGCTCGGCGGCTTCGTCGTGATCAGCAAGATATCGGTGAAGGAGTAGCCGCCCGCCGCCCCGGGCCCCTCCCGGGGCGGCGGGCGCCCCGGGCCGGGCTCGGATCGCCCTGCAACCGCACCGCAAGTCACCCGCCCTACGCTCCGGGCGGCGGTCACGGGGAAAGCGGGACCGCCGCCCTGTATCTGCCGCCCTGTATCTCACGTCACCGGACGCGCTCTGACCCGGTGAGGATCGACGGTCCCAGGGGGGACCACTGACGGGAGACCTCATGTCCGAAGTGGAACAAGCGCTTGCGCCAGGCGCTGCGATGACGGCGGACGACGTGCTGCGCATCGCCGCCTGCAAGGACAGGAACCCTGCGCTCGAGGCCATGGTCATCGCCCATGGCTACCACCGCGTCGCCGGGGACCTCGCCCAGCACCTGGGCCAGGACGCGACCAACTGGTACTGCTACGCCAAATGGACCTCCAAGGCGGTCGCCGAGAGCCTGGACCTGACGGCCGGCTCGCCCTTCCTGACCGGTTTCGGCGACCGGCTGCACGTGCCCGCGCGCCTGCGCCGCCTGTTCCGCGCCCTGTTGCTGACCCTGCTCGGCCCCAGCTACCAGCTCGGGCTGGCGCTGGCCAACCGGGCGATCTTCCTGGAGACCGCGAGCCTGGCGGCCAACCTGTGGAACGGCACGCCCGACTGCTACGTCAAGGTGAGCCCGGAGTCGGAGAACACGCCGATGCCGCCGGAGTTCCTGTCCGGGCTGCTGGAGGAGGCCGACGAGCGCTACCTGCGGGACGCCGCCCTGCTGCTACGACAGGCGCGCGCGGCCACCGACCCCGACGAGCGGGCCGAGCTGATGTTCGGGGCGAGCGTGGCGCTGTCGGCCTACGAGCAGAAGCGCGCGCAGAAGGCTCTGGAGCTGGTGCTGTACCGGCCGGTGCGGTGGCTGACCCGGATGTCGTGGCGGTCGCTGCGCTCGCTGGTGACCCGGCGGCCCTACCCCCGCTTCCCGCTGTTCAGCGCCCGGCACGAGGACCAGCCTTGGCTGACGCGCGTGCTGGAGGCCAAATGGTCCTCGCTCTACACCCGTCACCTGTTCGCCGTGCGCACGCCGCTCAGCGACGTCAGGGTCGGCCGGCCGCTCGTCCCGCCGCCGGGCGTGGACATGGCGCTCGCCTGGCGGCCGATCAGGAACGAGAAGGTGCGCAAGCTCGTCGAGGAGTTCATCCCGGACGACGTCGAGCAGGCCACGGCCGGGGTGGCCGACTGGGTGTCCTACCCCGACCGCATGCGCTTCATCGTCGGCTACTTCCGCACCTACCAGCGGGTGGGCGCGCTCTACGACCCGCCGTTCGGGCCGGAGCTGACCGCGGCCCTGGAGGCGGAGACGGCCCGCGGCACGCTGCCGGAGCCGGTCCCCGAGGCTCCGCGGGCCGACCGGCTGCTCCCCGGGATGCGGCGCAAGGTCTACGCCTTCCCCGAGGAGACCGATCCCGACGCCTACGAGATGGCGCGCTTCGACTTCGAGCCCTTCCTGGAGGCGATCCCTCTTGACCGGTCAGGAAACTAGGACTCAGTCCAGGAAGTCCCTGGTGATCTCGCGGTCCTGCAGGAGCCCGCGCAGCCTGGCGAAGCAGCGGGCGCGGGTGGGGCCGATGCTGCCGACCGGCCGGCCCAGCCGGCGGGCGACGTCCACGTAGTGCGGCTCGGAGGTTTCCGTGAGTGCTCGAAACAGCACGCGCTGGGCCGCGGGCAGCTCCTCGACCAGCTCCTCCAGCGTGCCGGCCAGCCAGATCCTGGCCAGTTCCCTGTCCACGTCGTCCGTGCTGCCGAGCGTGTCGAGGTCGGGCGTGCAGATCTCCCGGGTGCGCCTGGTCAGCTTCAGGCACTCGCGGAAGGCGATCGTGGCCAGCCAGCCGGGCATGCGCTGGGGGTCCTCGACGCTCTTGAGGTTCTGCCAGGCCAGCAACCAGGTGGTCTGGAGCACGTCCTGGGCGTCCTCGTGGCCGAGCCGGAAGCGCCGGATCCTCGACCGCAGCATCGGCGTGAACTCCTCGACCAGCCGCTCCCACGCCTGGGCGTCGCCCTCCTGGGCGTCCGACACGAGGGTGGCGGTGTCGCGGCGCTCCAACGTATCCAACTGCATCATCGTCTCCCCGCCGGCCGGGGTCCTCGGGGGTCAACCTCCTGCGACCGGCCCCCCAACGGTGCTCCCGGCGGCCTTCGCGCACTGTCGCGGACGACACAGTGCGAGTGTGGCGCTCGTCACATTCGGGAGATCGCTTACCACTTACTGCCCGATCGGCGTTCGCGTCCTAAAGTTCTTCCATGAGCGCCAGCAGCGGGGCGGTTCCACACGACGTCCAGGCGGTCGCCGCCGTGCTGGCGGAGGTTCCGCTGTTCCGTGTGCTCGGACCGGCCGGGATCACGGGCACCGTGCGCGCCGGGGTGGCGCGCAGATACCGCAACGGGCAGATCATCCTGCACCAGGGCGATCCGGGCGAGTCCCTGTACGTGCTGCTCGACGGCCTGGTGAAGGTCGTCTTCACCACCGAGCACGGCGACGAGATCGTGCTCAACATGCTGGGCCGGGCGGAGACCTTCGGCGAGATGGCGCTGCTGGACGACTCGCCGCGGTCGGCGTCGATCATCGCCGTGCGCCCCTGCTGGGTGTTCGCGCTGCCCAGGGCGCGGCTGCTGGAGCTGATGCGGGAGCATCCCGGCCTCGCCGACGAGTTCCTGCGCATGCTCGGGCAGATGGTCCGCAGGCTCACCGGGCAGGCCGCCGACCTGGCCTTCCTCGATCTGGGCGGACGCCTGGCCAAGCTGCTGCTGCAACTGTCGGTCAAGCGCGGCCAGACCCAGGGCCCGGTCGTGGACATGCCGGGGCTGACCCAGTCGGACCTCGCCGCGCTGATCGGCGCGTCCCGTCCGGCGGTCAACCGGGCCCTGCAGTCGCTCGCCGCCCGCGGCCTCATCGCCATGAAGGGGCGGACCATCACGTTGCTGGACGTCGAGGCGCTGCGCAAACGCGGAGGCCTCTGACCGGACCTGGAGTACGCGGAACATGAACGAGCACGACAACGCCCCCGCCGAGCGCTGGCCGGCGGAACGGTTCCGGCAGTTACGGCAGCAGGCCGACCCGGACATCGACAAGATCGTGGCCGGCTACCTGGAGACCAGGCCCGAGGGGGAGAACGCGCTGTCCCTGCTGCGCGCGGTCGTGGTGGAGCTCGGCCGCGCCAAGCAGGAGGCGCGGGCGCCCTCGGGCGAGACCGGCCCCTCGGCCATCTTCGACGCCATCGACTTCGCCAGGGACCTGCCCGAGTGGGGCGAGGACGCCGAGCTGCTGGCCCGCGGCCAGGCCGTCTTCTCCGACTACGGGCTGTACCAGTCGGTCGCGCTGTTCTGCAAGTGCCTGCCCATGGCCTACGTCGAGATCTCCAGCGCCAAGGTGCTGGCCGGCGTGTCCGACCTGGCCACCCACAGCCTCACCCGCCGGGTCGCCGAGACCGGCCAGATGCTGGTGGACGTCATGGGCCTGAAGGCCACCGACAGCCTGGCTCCGGGCCGTCCGGGGCACACGACGGCGATCGGGCTGCGCATCCTGCACTCGTTCGTGCGCGCGCTGGCCACCGAGCACTTCGGCGACGACTGGGACACCGCCAGGTTCGGCCCGCCGGTCAACCAGGAACTGCTGCTGGCCACCATCTTCGACTTCTCGGTCGTCACGTGGGAGGCTCTGGAGAGCATGGGGGTGCGCCTCAGCGACGCCGACAAGGCCGCCCATCTGTACACGTGGAGCGTCTTCGGCCACCTCATGGGCGTCGAGGCGTGCCGCGACCGGCCGCTCACCCTCGACGACGTGCCGCCGGTCAGCGAACGGCTCGGCCGCCTGTACGAGTCGAGCGAGGAGGGCCGCAGGCTGATGGCCGTGCTGCTGGCGGAGATGGAGGAGTTCATGCACCTGGGCTGGCGCAAGCTGCCGCGCAGCCTGGTGCACTGGGTCTTCCGCGACGCCCGCTACAACGCCGCCCAGGTTCCGGCGCTGCTCGACGTGCCGCCGCCGGCGTGGTGGTTCAACGCGCTGTTCGCCGCGGCCAGGGCCGGCAACCGGTACGGCCGCCTGATGGGCCCGGTCGACGCGGTGGTGCGCTGGCTGGTGCGCCGGGCGGGCAGGCACATCGTCATCGCCATGATCGACCGCTACTCGGGCGGCCACGCCGCCTTCCAGATCCCCGAGGAGCTGGCCGCCCAGTGGCGCGTCCGGCAGTCGAAGGCCGCGCGCCGCACGCGCCGGCTGCGGCACAGCGTGCGCAAGGGCGTACGGAAGGGCGTGGGCAAGGCCGCCAGGGCGCCCGTGCGGAAGGAGGGACCACCCGCGTGAGCATCCCGCACGAGCCGGGCACGCTGACCACGGCCACCATCCTGTTCACCGACGTGGTCAGCTCCACAGCCCTGCGGATCAGGCTGGGCGAGGAACGCGCCAACGTCGTCTTCCGCCGGCTCTACCAGCTCCTGCACTCGGTGGTGACGGCCAGCGGCTCGACGTTCACCAAGAGCCTGGGCGACGGGCTGATGGCGGTGTTCGGCTCGGCCACGGCCGGGCTCGACGCGGTCATCGCCGTCGAGCAGGCCGTCGCGGCCGAGAACGAGCGGGCGCTGGAGAAGATCTCGATCAGGGCCGCGCTGGCGGCGGGCGACGTGTGCTGGGGCGCCGACGACGTCAGCGGGCTGCCCACGGTGGAGGCGGCCCGCCTGGTCGCGGTGGCCGAGGGCGGCCAGGTGCTCTGCACCGACCTGGTGCGCCGCCTGGCCCAGGGCCGCAGCCGGCACGAGTTCAAGGACCTGGGCCGGCTGCCGGGCAAGGGCCTGCGGGAGCCGATGCACACCTACGAGCTCCACTGGCAGAGCGCCGACAACCAGCATGCCGGCGGGCTGGCGCCCTGGCTGGACAGCGGGCACGTGCTGCCGTTCGTCGGCCGGGACGAGGAGCTGCGGGCGCTGGAGGAGGAGCTGGCGGCGGCCGAGGTCGGCAGCGGGCTGGTGATCCTGCAGGGCGATCCGGGGGTCGGCAAGACCCGGCTGGCCTCGGTCGTGGCGCGGCGGGCGCTCAAGCGGCAGTTCACCGTGCTGGCGGGGCGGTGCACCGATCCGGCGCGGCAGGCCTACGAGCCGATCGCCGGGGCCGTCGAGCGGCTGGCCCGCACCTCGCCGGCGCTGCTGTTGCGGGCCGGGGTCGACCAGCAGTGCGGGCAGCTCGTCCGGCTGGCGCCCTCGCTGGCCGCTCCCCCGCTGTCGCTGGCCGTGCCGCCCGCCACCGAGCCGGTCTCCGAGCGTTACCACCTGATGGCCGCGGCCCGTACGCTCATCGAGCGCCTGGCCACCGTGCGGCCGGTGCTGCTGGTGATCGACGACCTGCAGTGGGCGACGCTGGAGTCGCTGCAGATGTTGCACTCCCTGATGTGGGACGCCGACTCGCTGCCGCTGCTGATCCTGGCCACCTCGCGCCCGGTGCCCGTCGAGTCGGCGATGCCCGAGCTGCACAAACTGACCGCCGACGGCCGCCTGGTGCAGGTCTCCTCCTTCGGCATGGACGAGGTCAGCCGGGCCCTGTCGGAGGTGCGCAGCGACGGCGACCCCGAGCTGCTGTACCGGATCACCGGCGGGAACGCGTTCCTGGTCACCGAGGTGGCCAGGGAGCTGGCCGCGGGCGCCGACCTCGACGCGCTGACCGTCCCCGACTCGGTCACCCGCATGGTCCGGGCGCGTCTGGCGCAGCTCCACCCCGACGCCCGCGACCTGGTCAGCCTGCTGGCCGTGGGCGAGCGCATGGAGTCGGCCGCGCTGCGCCTGGGCCTCGGCCTGGACGAGGCGCGCTTCGTGGCGGCCGTCGAGGAGGCCATGGGCGCGGGCCTGGTGACCATGGCCGACGGCGGCCAGTGCCAGTTCTCCCACGAGCTGACCCGTACCGCCCTGTACGCCACGCTGTCGGCCCCCCGCGCCGGGCTGCTGCACGGCCGGGTCGCCGACGCCCTGTGCCAGGCCGACCCGCAGGCCATGGAGTCGCGCCCGTACGTCGTGGCCACCCACCTGCTGGCCGCCGCCGAGCACGGCCGCGACCCGCGCCGGACGGCCGAGGCCGCCGAGGCGGGCGTGCAGGCGGCCCGCCACGCGCTGGCCGGGCTGGCCCACCGGGAGGCGGTCACCTGGTACCAGCGGGTGCTCGGCCTGCTGGCGGACTTCCCGGGCGCCTCCCCCGAACGGCGCGCCGAGCTGCTGATGGACTGCGGCCGGGCGATGTGGCTGGCCGGGCACCCGGAGGCGCGGGAGACCCTGCACCAGGCCGCCGAGCTGGCCAGGGAGTGCGGGCGCGACGACCTGATCGTGGTGGCCGCGCTCGGCGGCGACCGCGGCTTCTCCAGCATCTCCGCCGCGCCCGACCAGCGCCGCATCGCGCTGCTGACCGAGGCGCGCAAGCTGGTCGACTCGACCGACCTCAGCACCCGGGCGCTGCTGGCCGCCCTGCTGGCCTCCGAGCTGATCTGGGCGCCCGACGGCGAGCGGCGCTTCGCGCTGAGCGACGAGGCGGTCGCGCTGGCCCGCAAGTCGGGCGACCCGCGCACGCTGGCCAGCGTGCTCGGCATGCGCAGCCTGACGATCATCCCGGCCGACCCGCTGCACCAGCGCCACCGCGACGGCGACGAGATGCTGGAGGCGGCCCGCCGCACGGGCGACGACCTGGCGCTGTTCCACGCCTACGTGCAGCGCACCCCGCCGGTGCTGGACAGCGGCGACACCGCGCGTGCCGCGACGCTGCTCGACCAGGCCGACGAGCTGGCCCGCCGGCTGGCCCAGCCGCAGCTCAACTGGCTGATCGGCTACTCCAGGGCGGGCCTGACGCTCATGCAGGGCGACCTGGCCCAGGCCGAGACCGAGGCGCTGTCGGCCATGCGGCTCGGCACCGAGATCGGCCGCCGCCTGGAGGCCGTGGCCATCTACTCCGAGCAGATCTCCGAGATCCGCCGGCTGCAGGGGCGGCTGTGGGAGCTGGGCGACCGGCTGCGCCGCGCCGCCCAGGCGCCCCGGGTCGACCCGGTGCACGCCGTGCTGCGCTACCTGTGCGAGATGGGCGCCGAGGAGGCCGGGCCGCTGCTCGACCGCATCCTGGCCGACCGCGGCGGCGTGCCGCCGCGCAACATGGCCCACCGGCCGGCCCTGGACAACCTGGCCGTGGCCGCGGCGCATCTGCGCCGTCCCGAGCTGGCCGAACGGCTGTACGCGTCGCTGGCCGCCGACGGCGAGACGTTCGGCCACGGCACGGTCGCCCACCACTGCGGCCACCACTACCTGGCCCACCTGTGCGTGACGATGGGCGACCCGGCGCGGGCGAGCGAGCACTTCGAGGCCGCCGCCGAGGTGCACGAACGCAGCGGGGTGCCGCTCATGCTGGCCGAGTCGCTGCTCGACTGGGCCGACCTGCTCGACACCGCCGACGTCGGCGGCCCGCGGCCGGCCGCGCTGCGCGAGTGGTGCGCCTCCCTGCTGCCGGGCCGCGGCGCGCTCCTGCTCGACCGCCGGCTGTCCGCGCACCCCGTTTAACCTGCGGCGACATCGGGCAACCCGGCACGGGGGGCGCGACGAAGGGGTACGGGGTGCACGGATGGCCGGGGGATTTCCACCGATCGGGGCGTACGCGTTCCTGTCGGACTGTCACACGGCGGCGCTGGTCGCGCCCGGCGGGGCCGTGGAGTGGATGTGCGCGCCGCGCTTCGACGGCCCGAGCGTGTTCGCGCGCATCCTCGACCGGGGGCTCGGCGGGGCATGGGAGTTCGACGTGGCCGGCGCGCGGGTCGAGGAGCGCGGCTACGTCGAGGAGACGCTGGTGCTGCGCACCCGCTGGGTCGGCCGCGACTGCGAGGTCGTGGTGCACGACTTCTTCGCCACGTCGCCGCCGGGGACGGGCGGCAGCGGCGTGGTGCCCGTCCGGCTGCTGGTGCGGTGGGCCAGGTGCGAGCGGGGGCGGGCGGTGGTGCGCTCGCGGGTGCTGGCCAGGCCCGACTACGCCACCCGCGAGGCCCGCTGGACGCCGCGCGACGGCGTGCTGGCCGAGGAGTCGGGCCTGCTGCTGACCGGCATGGCAGGGGTGACGGAAGAGGTGACCGAGGGGCCGACGGCACGGCCCATGGCCGAGGCCACGCTCGGCGAGGGCGAGTCGTGGGCGGTCGCGCTCGACTACGCGGGGCAGGGGCACGCGCCCGTCCGCGATCCGGAGCGGCTGCTGGCGGAGACCGTGCGGTCGTGGCGGTCCTGGTCGTCGCGGTCGGCCTACGACGGGGTGGGGGCGCGGCAGGTGCGGCACAGCGCGGTCGTGCTGCGCGGGCTGCTGTTCGACGAGAGCGGCGGGCTGCTCGCGGCGCCCACGACGTCGCTGCCGGAGTGGCTGGGCGGGCAGCGCAACTGGGACTACCGCTACGTGTGGCACCGCGACGCCGCGCTCATGGTGCTGGCGCTGCTGCGGCTCGGCCATCGCGAGGAGGCGGGCCGCTACCTGACGTTCCTGCTCGGGCAGTGCGCGATCCACGAGGGCGACCTGCCGCCGGTGTTCGGCATCGGCGGCGGGCCGGTCGCCGGCGAGACCGTCCTCGGCCATCTGGAGGGGTACGCGGGCTCGCGTCCGGTGCGGATCGGCAACGGCGCCGCCGGTCAGCACCAGCTCGACGGCTACGGCCACGTCCTGGACGCGGCCATGGCCTACCACGGCGTGACCGGCGAGCTGCACGGCGGCCCGGTGTTGTGGCGGCTGGTGGAGCGGGCCCGCGAGCGGTGGCGGGAGCCGGACGCCGGCATCTGGGAGGTGCGCGGCGGCGAACGCCACTGGACCTACTCCAAGCTGTACGCCTGGGTCTGCTTCGACCGTGCGGTCCGGCTGGCGGAGGCGACCGGCGAGCCCGGCCTGCCGCTGGCGCAGTGGCGGGCCGAGCGCGAGGCCGTCCGCGCCGAGCTGCTCGAACGCGGCTACAACGCCTCCGTCGGCGCCTTCACCCAGTCCTACGGGTCCGACCAGGCCGACGGCTCGCTGCTGCGGCTGCCGCTGCTCGGCTTCCTGGACGGCGACGACCCCCGCGTGCTCGGCACCCTCGACCACATCCAGGCCCGCCTGGGCGAGGGCGGCGCGCTCGTGCACCGCTACGACCCCGAGACCACCCGCGACGGCGTGGACGGGCCGGAGGGCGCGTTCCTGATGTGCTCGTTCGAGATGGTCTCGGCGCTGGTGCTGGCCGGGCGGACGGCCGAGGCCCGCGACCGGTTCGAGACGCTGTGCGCGCGGGCCGAGCCGCTCGGGCTGTTCGCCGAGGAGATGACCGGCGACGGGCACATGACGGGCAACTATCCGCAGGCGTTCACGCATCTGGCGCTGATCGAGGCGGCGCTCAACCTCGACGCCTCCGGCACCGTCGAGGCCCTGCACGACTGGGCCGAACGCGGCGGCTGACCCGGGGCCTGCCGGGGCTCCCGGGAGCCTTCGTGAGGGCGGCTGCTAGGGTGCGGCGGGTGAGCGGTCGCGCGGTACTCGTCACGGGAGCGTCCAGAGGCATCGGCAGGGCGGTGGCGATGGCGTTCGCCGCCCAGGGTGACCGGGTCGCGGTCCACCATCGCGACTCGGCGCGGGCGGCCGGTGACGTGCTCGGCGAGCTGCCGGGCACGGGGCACGTCGTCGTCCAGGCCGATCTGGCCGACCCCGAGGGCGTGCGGCGCATGGCCGACGAGGCGGCGGGGGCGCTAAGCGGGCTCGACGTCCTGGTCAACAACGCGGGCGTCTACCAGCTCCACCCCATCACCACGACGTCGTACGAGGAGTGGCAGGCCGCCTGGCGCCAGGCGTTCGAGGTGAACCTGATGGGCCCGGCCAACCTGGCCTGGTGCGCCCTGCGCCACATGCGCGCCGGCGGCCGCATCGTGAACGTCAGCTCCCGGGGCGCCTTCCGCGGCGAGCCCGACGCCCCCGGCTACGGGGCCAGCAAGGCCGGCCTGAACGCGATGAGCCAGTCGCTGGCCGTGGCCCTCGCCCCGCACGGCATCGCGGTCGCCGCCGTGGCCCCCGGTTTCGTGGCGACGGACATGACCACCGAGCACCTCAAGCCGCCCGCGGGGGACGCGATCCGCGCGCAGAGCCCGTTCGGCCGGGTCGGGGAGGCCGACGAGATCGCCGCCGCCGTGCTCTACCTGGCCTCGCCGGCGGCCGAATGGGCCAGCGGCACCGTCCTCGACCTCAACGGCGCCTCCTACCTTCGTTAACGCCCGGAAATATCGGAAACCCCCCATTTTTCGGCCTGGCCGGGTAGCTTGCCGCACGGAGATTCCCGAGGACCGAGAGGACGACCGGTTTCGATGAAAACGCGCAAGCACATCGCACGGCTCATCGTCGGCGCGGGCACGCTGGCGGCGGTGCTCACCGTGAACAGCGGGGTGGCCCAGGCCGCCGGACCGTACCCGTACGCGGGGGCGGACGACGTCGGCCGCCGGCTGACGGTGTGCGCGGACGATCTGATGGTCCGCGACTTCGTCGGCACCCTGCACCGGGGCCAGACCTTCACCGTCAAGGGCTTCGACGGCGCTTACAAGGAATGGGTGTACGGCTTCGCCTACGGCAACGTCAACGCCAACGGCGTGGTCGAGAACGGCTGGTTCTGCGACGCCTGACGGCACCCCGTACACCCCGGCCCGTGACCAGGAACGCCCTGGTCACGGGCCTTTTCGCGGCGCCGGTCCGTACGGCGCGGTAGCGCGGCACTACATCCGTCGTCGTAGAGGCGGCCGGCATTTGATCCCTCTGGGGTAGCGGCAGATGAGTCCGCCGGTGGGACGCCACGGAGCCCCGGCCGGACGACGATTACCAGACATGAGAACCCGAGTCAGGTACCTCCAGGGCGCCGCGCTGCCGGCGACCGGGCTGCTCGCGGGCGCGTTCGGACACGGCGCGGCCGACGTGGTGCCCACGTTCGCAGCCGTGCCGCCGGACGTGCGCCTGACCTTCCACACCACGATGACGAAGGTCGACGAGCCGGTCATGCGGAGCGCGATGGCCCTGGCCGTCCTGACCACGGCCGCCTTCGTGCTGGTCGTCGTCGCCGCGGTCGCCGCCCGTCCCTCGACCTCGTCCCGTTAGGAGAACCGTCATGTTCCTGCGTATCGCGCTCGCCGCGCAGACCGTCGCCCTGCTGCTGCAGGCCGTCACCGCCGGGCTGCTGCTGAGCACGCCGGGCGGCCGGGCCGCCCACAGCGCCACGGCGCTGGCCGTCGCGGCCGCCGTGCTGCTGTACCTGGTCGCCGCGGTGATGACCAAGCAGCGGGCGGCCATCCTGCCCGCCGTCGGCATGCTGGTGGCGACGCTCGTGCAGATGGCGCTGGGCATGGCGCACGTGAAGGGCGTGCACGTGCCGCTCGGCGTGCTGATGTTCGGCGGCAGCATGGTGCAGACCACGCGGGTCTGGTCCGCCGGCCGTCTCCGGACGACGTCGGCATGAACCGCATGACCGGCGGGACGGGCATGACGGGCATGACCAGGCGGCAGGCGCTGCGGCTGCTCGGCGTGGGCGCGGCGCTGGGCGTCTCGGGCTGCTCGCTGCTGACCCGCACCCCGCTGCCCCAGCTGATGACCAGCGACGCGCCGCTGCCCGCGCCGTACGCCGTGCCGCTTCCGCGGCCCACGGTGGCCAGACCGGCCAGGACGGACGCGGGCGCCGACTACTACGAACTCCTCCAGCGCCCGGCCGAGGTGGAGATCCTGCCCGGCCTGCGCACCCCGGTCTGGGGGTACGACGGGCAGTTCCCCGGCCCCACCATCCGGGCGCGCTCGGGCCGCCGGACCGTCGTGCGCGTCGGCAACCGCCTGCCCGCTCCGACGGTCACCCACCTGCACGGCGGGCACACCCCGCCCGAGTCCGACGGCTTCCCCACCGACCTGGTGCAGCCGGGCGCGCACCGCGACTACGTCTTCCCGCTGGAGCAGCGCGCGGCCACGCTGTGGTACCACGACCACCGCATGGACTACACCGGCCCGCAGGTCTGGCGCGGCCTGGCCGGCTTCTTCATCGTCGACGACGACGAGCAGGACAGGCTGCCGCTCCCGTCGGGCGAGCGGGACGTGCCGCTGCTGATCTGCGACCGCGCCTTCCAGGCCGACGGGACGATGCCCTACCCCGGCAGGCAGGACGGCCCCGGCGCCCGCGAGGCGTTCATGGGCGGCGTGCTGGGGGACGTCATCCTGGTCAACGGCGCGCCCTGGCCCCGGCTCGGCGTGGACCGCGCCCGTCACCGGCTGCGGCTGCTCAACGCCTCCAACGCCCGCACGTACGAGCTGGCCCTGTCGCCCGGCGGCGCCCTGACCCAGATCGGCAGCGACGGCGGCCTGCTGGCGGCGCCGCGCCCGCTCCAGCGCGTACGGCTGGCGCCCGGGGAACGCGCGGACGTGATCGTGGACTTCGCCGCCTACCGGGTCGGCGACCACGTCGAGCTGCGCAACCTGCTCGGGGAAGGGCCGCAGGCCCGGGTGATGCGGTTCACCGTCGAGCGCGACGCCCGCGACGACTCGGCGATCCCCAAGGTCCTGTCCACCGTCGAACGCCTCGACCCAGCCGCGGCCGCGGTGACCCGCGACTTCGACTTCAGCAGCGGCGACCTGCGCGGCCACACCGGCTGGCTGATCAACGGCAAGCCCTTCGACGTGCGCCGCGTCGATGCCCGGCCCAAGCTCGGCCAGGTCGAGATCTGGCGGGTGACCAGCGACGTCGCCCACCCCGTGCACCTGCATCTGGCGCCCTTCCAGGTGCTCTCGGTCGGCGGTGAACGGCCGGACGGCCCGCCGGAGTGGAAGGACACCGTCGAGCTGCGGGAGGCGCAGACCGTGGAGATCATCACCCGGTTCACCGGCTACCGGGGCCGGTACGTCCTGCACTGCCACAACCTCGAACACGAGGACATGGCCATGATGAGCACCTTCGAGGTGGTCTGACCCCGGGCCGCGATGGAACGCCGTCACTCCCCCGCCAGCACCTCCGCGCCGAACTTCACGAAATAGGCGGCGGTCTCGGCGTCGGCCGGGTAGTACGACTCGATCGAGATCTCGTCCAGCGTGATGTCCATCGGGGTGCCGAACGTGGTGGTGGTCGAGAACAGCCGCAGTTCGGCCGTACCGAACCGGAAGATCATCGGGACGGTGACCTCCGGCTCGACCGGCCGGCCCGCCTCCTCCAGGCCCGGCGTGGAACCCGGGGCGAGCAGTTCCTCGTAGATCGCGTGCAGCTCGGCGTCGGGGGCGACGGCGAGCTGGCGCGAGATCCGGGCCCGCAGGACCGCCCGCACCTCGGCCAGGTTGACGATCCGGGGAGCGAGCCCGCGGCGCTCCAGCCCCAGCCGGACGATGTTGACCGGCGGCCGCAGCAGGTCGGGCGCGACGTCCACGAGGAACGCGTCGACGGCCCGGTTGCTCATCACGATGTTCCACCGGCGGTCGAGGACCACCGCCGGGTACGGCTCGTGGGCGCGCAGCACCCGCGCGACCGCCTCCCCGGCCGTCCCCAGCGCGTCCCCGGTGAGCGGGTGCTCGGCGTACCGGGGGGCGAATCCGGCGGCGAGCAGCAGCCGGTTGCGCTCCCGCAGCGGCACGTCGAGCTGGTCGGCCAGCCGCAGGATCATCTCGGCGCTCGGGTTGGACTTACCGGTCTCCACCAGGCTCACGTGCCGGGCGGAGACGTCGGCGGCGATCGCCAGATCGAGCTGGCTGAGCCGCCGGCGATGCCGCCATTGCCGCAACATGTCCCCGACAGTCCGCATGGCCGCCGAGACTACTGGACGTCCGCCATGAAATCCCTTTTCATCGACATCCTCGGCGGAGCCGACCAGGGTGTTCCCATGACGAACGACAACAAGGCCATCGTGCGGCGCGCGCTGACGGAACTGATCGGGACGGGCGACGTCGACGCGCTCGCGCCCCTGCTGAGCGACGACTTCCGCCATCACCGGCCCGGTTCGGCGGCCTCGACCAAGACCGAATGGCTCGGCGCCGTGCGCGCCGCGCTCGTCCCGCTGGCCGGCATGCGCGTGGAGATCGACCACGTGCTGGCCGACGGCGACCACGTCGTGATGCACTCGCGCCGTCAGGCGCCGGACGGCGGCCCGGAGATCGTGGTCGTGGACATCTGGCGCCTGGACGGCGGCCGCATCGCCGAGGCCTGGGAGATCATCGAACCGCTGTCCCAGGCCGCCGCCAACCTGACCTGGTGGGATCCGCCCGTCCGCTGACGTGCGCCGCGCACCGGCCGGTACGGCGAACAACGCCCGCCGTGAGGCACCCAGCCGGAACGTGTCCATGGGGGCATTGCACGTGCTCAGAGCGGTCGACATCGACCCCGCCCAGGTCCAGCGCGACCTGGACCGGCAGCCGTCCGGCGCGGAAGGCGGGGCCGGCGGGGAACGGGGGGAAGGCGGGGCCGGCGGGGACTCGGTGGTGCACTTCAGCGACGGCGCCGCCGGCCAGGTCCTGCGGGCGCTGGGCGCCGAGTCCCGCCTGGTCCGCCGGGCCGTGACGGCGGCCCTGGCCGGCTACGTGCACCTGCGCGCCCAGACGTCGGCCGCCGGCGATCCGGCGCAGGCGCTGGCCGAGGCGGTGCGGCCGCAGTTGCAGCCGCTCATCGAGCGCATCGAACGGCTGGAGCAGAACCTGGGCTCCACGTCCGGGCCCCGGTGACCAGGGCCGTGGACACGCCGATCCGCCGCCGCCGACCCCCGGCACGCCTGGCCCGCGTCCTGATCAGCTCCGTGGCCGTCGCCGTCATCTGGCTGCTGATCCTGCTGCCGCTGCTAGCCGACGGCCGGTGAGGCGGGCGCGCTAGCCCTGGAGCCGCATGAGCTGCCACTGCGCGAACGAACTGACCTCCTCGTCCTTCACCCTGGCGGCGAGGCGCAGCAGCGCCGCGTCGTCCTCGGCCATGCGCGTCGCGGTCGCCGCGGCGAACAGCCGGGCCACCGGGTCGGCCCCCTCCAGCGCGGCGACGACCTCGCCCGGGTCGGGGTCCTCGGTGTCGGCGGCGACCAGCCCGGCCGCGAGCCGTCCGACCTCGGGATCGGCCAGCCGGGACAGCCCCGCCATGAGCTGTTCGGTCGAGGCCATCGCCAGGAAGTGCAGGACCTTCCACCGGATGGCGGTGTCGGAGGTCCGGCTCAGGGCGAGGGTCTGGGCGATGACGCCGGCGTGCCGCTCGTCGGCGGCGAGCAGCACGAACTCGACGGCGAAGAACCGCACCTGGGTCCGCGGATGGGCCAGCAGGGCGGGGACCTCGTCCAGCAGCGGCTCGGCCGGCTCGCCCAGCTCCGACAGCAGCCAGGCGCCGGTCTGCACGGCGTCGTCGTCGCCGCTGCGCAGCAGGATGCGCAGGTTCTCGACGGGATAGCCGTCGAACAGCTCGTTGAGCAGGTCGTTGGCGACCTGGCCGCGGACCTCGTCGTCGGCGGGGCGGGCGAGGATGCGCGCCATCAGGTCGTCGCCCGTCTGTGTCTGCATGTGGTGCTATTTCCCCTCGTTGGCCTTGCGCTCAAGGTCGCGCAGGAGCTGCTGCTCCTGTTCCAGCCGGGCGGCGTGCCCGGAGTCCCTGCCGAGCCGGGCCTCGTTCATCTTCCGCGTCAGGATGCTGTTCTTGACGTCGGCCGCCGCCTGCTTCGCCTGCTCCGGTGTCATCTTGCTGACGTCGTTGCTGCTGGGCAACCTGCCGTGCATGCGCTGCGCGGCGTTGTCGAAGCTCGCCGAGGCGTTCGGGTCGTAGCCGCCGCCCTTCCCGCCCTTGCCGCCCTTCCCGCCGCCCCTGCGCCGCATCTGGAGCATGCCGTCGCGGGCGTGCGGCCGCTTCTCCATCTCCTTCATGATGCGGCGCATGGTCTCGGTCACCCGGCCGCTCAGCACCGGGGCCAGGCCCCTGGCGGTGCCCTCGGCGCCTTCGAGCGCCACCTTGCCCACGGCGTGGCGGGTCATCTGCATGCGCGCGAGAGCGATCATGCCGCCCGCGGCGCCGCCGAACAGCAGCGCCTGGGTGGCGGCGGTCAGTCCGTACGCGGCCTGCGTGCCCACGGCCAGCTTGACCGCGCTGACCACGTTCGCGGTGCCGTCGAGGACGGCCGGCGCGACCCTCGCCGCCGAGGCGGCCTGGGAGATGTGGCCGCCGCCGTCGCCGACCTGGTTCCAGTGGCCGGCCAGGTGCGTGGCCGAGTCGCCCTGGTAGGACTGCGACGCGTTGCGTACCGACTCATCGGCCGCGGCGCCCTGGGCCGACGACGCGGCGAGGACGACCCGCCAGTCGTCGGCCTCAAGCCGCCACTCGTCCTCGTTGTCGTTCGGCCAGGGGAAACCGATGAGGTTGAGGAAACCCGCCACGTGCGGGTCGAGGGTCACCGCCACCCGGGGCTCTCGAAGCTCTCGACGGTGGCGCTCTCCGCCGCCCGGGTGTTCCTCGCGACCATGCGCAGCCCCTCGCCGGTCTCGGCGATCTGCCCGCCGATGCCCGTCAGCGCGTCGAGCGAGGTCTGCAGGCATTCGTTGTAGGTGGCGATGATGGTGGCGAACAGCCCCTCGCCGCCGAAGGTCCGGGCGCCGCTCCCCCGCTGCCGCAGCCGCGTGACCGCGGCCTCGTAGTTCGCCCCATGGCCGGTGACGTATGCGCCGTCACGGCTCACCGCCCCCGCGGCGATCTCAAATCCCGTCATGCCCAGAAAGCATATCCAGTCAAATCCGGCACAGACGTTTACCTCTACACTGAACGTTCACGTGACTGACTGTCGGAGGTTCGACATGCGTTCACCCGCGCCTGAGGACGACGCCGAGTACCTGCACCAGTACGTCGCCCGGAGCCGCCGCGCCATCCGGGCGCTGCACGACGCGCGGGCGTCCATCGGCCGGGTGGAGGGCCGCGCGGAGAGCGACGACGGGCTGGTCGAGGCGGTCGCCGACGGCAACGGCGTCCCCACCCGCCTGCGCATCGACCCGCGGGCGCTGCGCCTGGACGAGGCCGCGCTCGGCAGGAAGACCGCCGAGGTGCTGCGGGCCGCGCAGGACGACGCCGCGCGCCAAGCGCGGGAGATCGCCGACGGGGTGCGGGACGCCACCGCCGCCGTGCCCGCGCCACTGGACGAGACCTTCGTGCGCGCGCGGGTCGAGCAGGCACTCAACGACCTTTACTAGGAGGCCGAGCGTGTTCGGGCCGGAGATCGACCCCGCCAACATCAGCGAACGCGAGCTGGACGAGGCCGCCCGCCGGGGCGAGCGCATGCTGGCCTGGCTGGAGTCGGCGCAGGAGGAGTTGCGGGCCGTCATCGGCGCCGGCGAGGGCCCGTCGGGCCACGTGCGGGTGACCGTCGACGCCGACGGGCGCGTCCTCGACGTCCGCTACGACCAGCGCGCCCTGCGGCTGGGCGCCCAGGACCTGGCCGAGGAGACGCTGGCGGCGGTACGGGCGGCGGCCGCGGACGTGCAGCGGCGCACGTATGACCTCATGCGCGAGGCCGTCCCCGGCTACGACCCCGACCGGACGCAGGCCGAGCTGGAACGGCTGCTCGGCGCCGAGTGGGCGTGACCTTCCCAGGCGCGCCCGGGAAGGTCACTGAGCGGCCGCCCGGCCTCCGGCGCGCGAGCGCCAGAGCAGCCACACGAAGTACGGCGTGCCGAGCAACGCGGTGACCAGCCCGGCCGGCACCTGGGCGGGCGCGATCACCGTACGGCCCAGCGTGTCGGCCAGGCTGACCAGCACCGCACCGAGCACCGCGGCGGCGGGCAGGAGCCGCACGTGCCGGCCGCCGACGAGCGCGCGGGCGGCGTGCGGGGCGACGAGCCCGACGAACCCCACCACGCCCACGGCCGAGACCGCCGTGGAGGTGACGAGCACGGCGCCGCCCAGCGCGAGCAGCCGCACGGGTTCCAGCGGCACCCCGAGCACCCGGGGCGTGTCCTCGTCGAGCGCGAGCAGGTCGAGGTCGCGCCGCAGCCACGCAGCGAGCGGCAGGAAGAGCGCGAGCGTCACGGCGACCGGCAGCAGCTGGGCCGGAACCCGCCCGTAGGTGGAGCCGGAGAGCCAGGTGAGCGCCTTGGCGGTGTTCCACGGGTCGGACCTGACGATGATCAGCACGGTGACCGCGTTGAACAGCGCGTGCGCGCCGACGCCCATGAGCACGAGCCGGTCCGAGCTGAGCCCGCCGCGCCAGGCCAGCAGGTGGACCAGGGCGAAGGCGGCGAGCGCGCCGAGCCCGGCCGCGCCGGACACCGCGGCGATCCCGGCCGCGGGTACGAGGGTGAGCGTCGCGACGGCCGCCGCGCCCGCCCCCGCGGTGACGCCCAGCACACCCGGCTCGGCCAGCGGGTTGCGGGAGACGGCCTGGAAGGCCGCGCCGGAGACAGCCAGCGCGGCGCCGGCCAGGACCGCCGCGGCGACGCGCGGCCAGCGCTGGTCGAGCACGTACGTCAGCGCCCTGCCGGTGCTGCCCCGCAGCCAGTTGGCGACGTCGCCGAGCAGCAACCAGGTGTCGCCGCCGAGCAGGCCCAGCACGACGGACACGATCAGCAGCGCCGTCCCGGACAGCAGGATCACCGCGAAGGCGGCGCGGCCGGGGCCGGCGGTGCGGACGGTCGGCGGCCGCCGGGCCGGCCCGGCGTCACGGTGCCGGCGGGCCAGCCACATGAGCACGCCCGCGCCCAGCATCGCGGTCACCACGCCCGGCGGCACGTCCACGCCCGCCTGCGCGCCGAGCACGAAGCGCAGCGCGATGTCGGCGGCCAGCAGGACGACCACGCCGGCCAGCGCCGAGAGCGGCACCAGCACGCGGTGCCGGCCCAGCTCGGGCAGCCGCCGGGCCAGCAGCCGGACGACGACCGGCGCGCACAGGCCGACGAACCCGACGGGCCCGGCCACGGTGACCGCGGCGGCCGAGAGCATGACCGCGAGCACGACGACGGTCAGCCGCAGCCGCCGGACGTCCACGCCCAGCACCGAGGCGGTGTCGTCGCCCAGGCCGAGGATGTCGAGGCGGGAGCCGAGCGCGACGGCCGCCCCGATCGCGACCACGATGACCGGGGCCATCTGGGTGACGCCGCCGAGGTCGCTCTGCACGAGCGAGCCGCTGCCCCAGGCGAACAGGCCGGTGTTCTCCTCCTGGAAGAGGATCATGAGCAGGGTGGTCACCGACTGCAGGGCCAGCGCGGTCGCGGAGCCGGCCAGGATCAGCCGCGTCGTGCCGGTCCTGCCGCCCGCCGACAGGGCGAGCACCAGGGCGGCGGCGGCCAGGCCGCCGAGGAAGGACAGGCCGCCGGACAGGAAGGCCGGCAGGCTCAGGCCGAAGGTGGCGGCCAGCACGACCGCCAGGTACGCGCCGTTGCTGACGGCGAGGGTGTCGGGCGAGGCCAGCGGGTTGCGTGCGACCGACTGCAGCAGCGCGCCCGCCGCGCCGAGCGCGACGCCGACGCTGACCGCCGCCAGCAGCCGCGGCAGCCGGGAGGCGACCAGCACGTTCATCGCCTGCTCGTCGAGGGCGAACAGGTCGGTGTCGGAGGTGCCCTGGGTCAGGTGGAGCGCGGCGAGGGCCGCGACGGCGGCCAAGGTCACGAGGAAGGCCCCCGCGACGCCGAGCCTGCGCAGCGGCGTCGCGGGGGCCTCGACTGCGGTGATCACCCGGCGTACGCCTTCACCAGGGCGTCGGCGAACTGCCGGCACGACAGGGGGCCGCCGAAGGTCCAGATGCCGTCGGGCAGTTTGGTGATCTGGTTCCGCTTGACGAAGCTCAGCGACTTCCACAGGGAGTTGCCCGCCAGGCCGGCGAAGACGTCCACGCCGTCGGAGGCGTTGTAGAACAAGCGCAGGTTCTCGTCCTTGACCGCGGTCATGCCCTCGACGTCGGTGCTGCCGAGGCCCCACTGCGCGTCGACCTGGCCGGTCCAGGCGTTGGTGAGGCCGAGCCGCTCGGCCACGTCGGAGACCAAGGCGCCCTTGCCGAACGGGCGGATGGAGATCTTGCTGCCGTCCTTCCAGCCGTCGGCCATCATGAACTTCTGCCCGGCCGAGCCGGAGGCGGCGATCTTGGCCCTGCCGGCGGCCATGGCGGCGTCGAAGTCGGCCATCACCCTGGCCGCCTGCTCCGTCCTGCCGACGGCGGTGGCGAGCAGGGTGAGGTCGTCGCGCATGCGGGTGAGGTTCGCGGCGGCGTCGCTGCCCTTGGCGACGATGACCGGGGCGATCTTCTCCAGCTGGCCGATGAGGGCGGAGTCGTCGGACTCCATGACGACGAGGTCCGGCTGGAGGGCGGCGACGGAGTCGACGCTGGGCTCCTGGCGGGTGCCGACGTCCTTGACGGAGGCGTCGAGCGGGGCCGCGGTGACCCACGTGCCGTAACCCTTGACGTCGGCCGCGCCGACCGGCTGGACCCCGAGGGCGACCAGCATCT
This sequence comes from Nonomuraea sp. NPDC049637, assembly GCF_040675235.1. Lineage (NCBI taxonomy): Bacteria > Bacillati > Actinomycetota > Actinomycetes > Streptosporangiales > Streptosporangiaceae > Nonomuraea > Nonomuraea sp. NPDC049637. The sequence continues at coordinate 11,905 of NZ_JBFAOM010000022.1, read as the reverse complement.
CGACCTCCCCCCATTCCAGGCCGACGACGCGGGTCGCGGGCCTGTCGAGGGTGACCTGCTTGCCGCGGGCGTCGGTCACCGTGATCGGGGCCGCGGCGCCCGCCGACGGCTCCTGGGGCGTCGGGGCGGCGGGAGGCTCCGTTGTGCCGCAGGCGGTCAGCAGCAGCATGGCGGCCATGACCGCCAGGAGGGAACGCATGGGGATCTTTCAGCCTTTCATCGCCAGGTGGCGGCCCAGCGGCCTGGTGCGGACCAGTCCGGTGCGGGAATCGATCGTGGCCTCGACGCGGATGCCGTAGGCCTCGGTGAGCAGGTCCTCAGTGAGCACCTCGGGCGGCGCGCCGTCGGCGCGGACCCGGCCGCCCTGGAGCAGCACGATTCGGTCGGCGATCTCGGCGGCCTGGTTGAGGTCGTGCAGGACGACGCCGACGGCCACACCGTGCCGGTCGGCCAGGTCGCGCACGAGTTCCAGCAGCTCGACCTGGTAGCGCAGGTCGAGGAAGGTGGTGGGCTCGTCGAGCAGGAGCACGCCGGCGTCCTGGGCCAGGCAGGTGGCCAGCCACACGCGCTGCATCTCGCCGCCGGACAGCTCGTCGACGGCGCGTGCGGCCATGGCGCGCACGCCGGTCAGCTCCATGGCGTGCTCGATCGCCGCCTCGCCGCCGGGGTCGCCCGCGCGCCAGCGGCCGCGGTGGGGGTGGCGGCCGTAGCCGACCACGTCCTTGACGCGTACGCCGGTCGGGGTGGGACGGCTCTGCGCCAGCAGCGTCACCCGGCGGGCGAAGTCGCGGGCGGACAGGGCCAGGGCGTCGGCGCCGCCGGCCAGCCGGACCTCGCCGGAGTCGGGGCGGTGCAGCCGGGCGAGGGCGCGCAGCAGGGTGGACTTGCCGCTGCCGTTCGGGCCGACCAGGGTGGTGACGGCGCCGGCGGCCAGGCTGATGCAGGCGCCGTCGATGACCGGGCGGCCCGCGTAACCGAGACACAGGTCGGTGCCGGCGAGCGCGGGATCGGTGAGCGCCGAGCCGGTGAGCGCGGGGCCGGAGGGGTCCGGGAGCAAGGGGGCGGTCGTCATGGCGGGCTCACGCGTCCTCGGAGCGGCCCTGACGCCAGTAGCCCATGAAGGCCACGGCCTTGCGGTCCATGCCGCGCTCGGAGACCAGGTGGCGGCGCAGCCGCTTGATCACGGCCGCCTCGCCGGCCAGCCAGGCGTAACAGGGGCCGTCGCCGGTCTCGGGGATCTCCCAGAGGATCTCGGCGTCGACGTCGATCTCCTCCGGTTCGGCGCCCGCCGCGCCCGCGGGCAGGAGCCTGGCGGCGGCCTCCGCGACGGCGGGCTCCAGGCGGGCGCCCCACGGGGCGTCGCCGCGGGCGAGCCAGGTGACCCGCACGCCCGGCGCGCCGGCGACCGGAAGGACGTCCTCCTCGTGCGGCACCTCCAGCAGGGCCTCGCCGGTGACATGGGCGGGCAGCCGCTCCAGGATGCCGACGATCGCCGGGACGGCGGTCTCGTCACCGGCGAGCAGCACGGTGCCGAAGCCGGCGGGCGGACGGAACTCCAGGCCGCCGTGGAAGCCGTCGTAGAGGCCGTTCGGGCCGAAGATCGCCGCCTGCGAGCCCGGCTCGGCGGCGGCGATCCAGCGTCCGGCCGGTCCGGCGGGCCCGGCGCAGTCGTCGTGCAGGACGACGTCGATGTCGACCTCGGCGGACTCGGGGCGGACCGCGCGGACGGTGTAGGTGCGCAGCGGGTTGCGCTCGTCGCCCTGGGCGTACCACTGCTTGAACCAGTCGGCGCCGCGCGGGAAGCGCGTCACGCCCGCGCCGGGGGTCGGCAGGACCAGTTTGACGCGCTGGTCGTACCCGTTGTCCGCGAACTCGTGCAGGTCATCCCCGGTGAAGGTCACGCGGAGGAACGACGGGCTCAGCCGCCGTAGGCCCCGAACCTGGACGTCGAAGGCACGAAAAGGATCAACCACCACAGAGCTCCTTAGTTAGGTAAGGCTAACCTACATTGGATCTCCTGACGGGCAAACCCCGCATCCCCCGACCGAGCGGACCGAACGCCTTTACAACGTAGATCACAAACTGGCCGGAAAATTCTCGGCCGGAGTTGTCGGATCCCGGCCGCGTCGTTCGTAGCCAGGGTGAACAGTCGTCCAGAGGGACTGTCACGACCAGCCGCTCACGACCAGGGAGACGCCGACCGATGCAGCACCACCACCCGCAGGCCAGGATCCACCGCATGTTCGAGCTCACCGAGCCGATCGCCACCGCCACCTTCTCCGAGGTGGCCAACGAGGCGTTCCTCGCCGTCGGCATGCGCAACTACTGGGACGGCTACTTCGCCGGCCGCGCCGCACCGCTGGGCCTGGCGCCGGCCGAGGTGGTCCACGCGGTCTTCTACAACTTCGCCGACGGCGAGGTGGCCCGCCACATCCCCTGGGTGTGGGGCAAGATCACCCCGCAGGAGGCGATCGCCGTGCGCGAACAGGGCAGCACCGCCGCCCTGCGGCAGCTGATCGGAGAGCTCGCCGGCTCGCCCGGTCTGGCGCGGGCCGCCGACCTCGCCACCCGGGCGGGGCTCAGCGCGCCGACCGCGGGCCGGCCCCTGTACGCCGGGCTGCGGGCGCTCGACGTGCCCGAGGAGCCGGTGGCCAGGCTCTGGCACGCGGCGACGCTGCTGCGGGAGCACCGGGGCGACGGCCACAACGCCGCCCTTGTCGCCCATGGCATCGGCGGCACCGAGGCCCACGTCCTCGTGGCCCTCTCCCTCGGGATGCAGGCGGAGGAGTTCGGCCGGATCCACCACCTGCCCAAGGCCCGGCTGACCGCCGTGGTCGACGGGCTGCGCGACCGCGGCCTCGTGGACGCCGCCGGCGGGTTCACCGACGCCGGCCGGGAGACCAAGCAGCGGATCGAGGCGCTCACCGACGAGCTGGCCGCCCCGGCGTACGACGTGCTCAGCGCGGACGAGCTGGACGAACTGGCCGCGGAGCTCGAACCGATCGCCGCCGCGGCATCGGCGTCCGGCAACTGAAAGAACCGGCCACGACAGACCTCGCGGTCCACCGGACGGGTGAAAGCCTTCCCCGACGCCCTCTTCGGCGCGCTCACCACCGTCACGGGCCACGCGGCATGGTGGAACCCGGCGTCCGGTCCGTCAGGCATCCGGCCTCACGGGTTCTGGAAGGTGACTTCCGGGTTGGCGGCGGACGGGCCGTCCAGCAGGGGCTGCTGCTCGCCGCGGAGGTGCCGGCCGAAGAAGGCGCCGACGTACGACGTGGTGATCTCGCCCGACCGCTTGCCCGACAGGGGCGCGGCCGGATCGACGATCCCGACCTGGGCCCCCAGGATGGGCAGGTCGATGAAGGTGAAGTGGCCGGAGTCGGCCACGGTGAGCCAGCGCTTCCAGCCGTCCAGGCGGGGCCAGTCCCGCGTCCAGGTGGTGTCGGCGGCGCCGGGTGAGTGCTGGACCTTGGTGCCGAGCATGAGGAACGGCCGCCCGCCGAGGCCGGAGGCCGCGACCGGGGCGAAGAACGAGCCGTCCAGGTTCACCCCGGCGCGGACCCGCCGGTCGGCGGCCATGACGCCGGCCGCGGCGTTGCCGCCGAGCGAGTGGCCCGCCGCGCCGATCCGGCGCGGGTCGATCATCTGCCGGTGCCGCCAGGCGGGCGCGGACCGTGCGGGACGGGTCAGCCGGTCGATCACGAAGGACAGGTCGGCCGCCCGGTTGACCGCGGCCTTGGCCATCAGCGCCTTCTCCGCCTCGTCGGAGGGGGCGCTCTCCACCGTCTCGCACGCGACGCAGGTCAGGGTACGGCCGCCGGGGAAGGACGTGCCGAACGACTCGTAGGCGTGATCCACGAGGGCCACGACGTACCCCTTGGAGGCGAGGTCCTCGGCGAGCGTGGTCAGGGTGGCCCGGTTGAGGGTGAACCCCGGGGAGAGCACCACCAAGGGGTGCCGGCCGCCGACGGGACGGGCGTCCAGGTGCGCGTTGGTGCTGACGCCGGCGAGTTGCTCGGGCTTGAAGACGGCGTCGAGCCGCTGCCCCTTGAGCAGCAGCCGCGCCTCCTCGACGGTCATGTACGGCGCGGCGCTCCCGCCGGTGCGCGCCGGGAAGTACACCGAGACCATCAGCTCGCGCGCGGCCGCGGGCATCCACGGGTCGCGGCGGCCGGCGTCGACGAGGTGCAGGGTGTCGCGCCCCACTTCGTACCGGCCCGTGGGCTTCGGGATCGCGACGCGTACGTCGGAGGCGCCCGCGGTGGAGACAGCGGCGGCGGCGGGCGCCGCCGCCGCCGCGGCCGGGAGGGCCAGCGTCAGGGCGAGAAGGAGGGGTGCAGGGTTACGGCGGGTTCTGATCATGCACAGAACTGTAGAAATGACGCCACCACCCCTCACATGCCCGAAAGACAGGCTCGGACCCTTACTTTTGTCAGGGGTCAGGACACATTTGTCAGGCGTCAGGACCGAGCAGGCCGGTCAGCCGGCTTGCAGCGGGCCGTGCGCCTCGATCGAGAGGTCCTGCCAGTCGGCCCAGGTCTGGAGCCGGTCGGCGTAGGCCTGCTGGATCAGCGGATGGAAGCCCTTGCCGAACAGCACCCGCACCGGCGGGTTGGCGGAGTCGACGAGTTTCAGGAGCGCCTGCGCCGCGGCGGCCGGGTCTCCCGCGGGCATCTTCCCCGCCATCGCGCCGAGACGCTCGCGGAGACCGTCGTAGGCCGGGTCGGTCGTGGCCATGTGGCCGTTGGCGAGCGGGTCGGGGTTGTTGCCGTTCCGGGTGGCGAAGCCGCCGGGCTCGACGATGGTCACCTTGACGCCGAACTCGGCGACCTCGCCGGCGAGCGCCTCGTTCAGGCCCTCCAGGGCCCACTTGGAGGCGTGGTAGGCGCCGCCGAGCGGCATGGCGATGACTCCGGCGGCCGAGGACAGCTGGACGATGTGCCCCGAGCGCTGCTCGCGCAGGTACGGCAGCGCGGCCTGGACCACCCACACCGCGCCGAACAGGTTGGTCTCCAGCTGGTCGCGCAGCTCCTGCTCGGTCAGCTCCTCGACCGCGCCGACCTGGGCGTAGCCCGCGTTGTTCACGATGACGTCGAGCCGGCCGAAGTGCTCCTTCGCCCGCCGCACGCTCTCGAAGACCGCTGCCCTGTCGGTCACGTCCATCTCCAGCGGGAGCACCGCGTCGCCATGGGCGTCCACCAGGTCCTTCAGGCTCGCGGTGCTCCGGGCGGTGGCGGCGACCCGGTCACCGCGCGACAGGGCGGCCGCCACGAAGTTGCGGCCCAGGCCGCGGGACGAGCCGGTGACGAACCAGACCTTCTGCATGCTGTGCTCCTTTCAGCTGTTACACCCCCTGGACGAGACAGCCCGGCACGGATGTGAGCTCGGCCGAGTGTGACGTGCGACACTTTGTCGCCTTTGTCCGGCCACGGTGATACCAATGGTCGCCGTGACCCGCACCGAGGAGTTCCAGGAGCTACGGCCGCTGCTGTTCGCGATCGCCTACCGGATCCTGGGCAGCGTGAGCGAAGCCGAGGACGCCGTCCAGGAGACCTGGCTGCGCTACGAGGGCGCCGCGGCCCGGCCCGACTCGCCCAAGGCGTTCCTGTCGGCGACGGTCACCCGGATCTCGATCGACGTGCTGCGCTCGGCCCGCGTCCGGCGCGAGACCTACGTCGGGCCGTGGTTCCCCGAACCGCTGCTGACCGACCCCTACCAGGACCCGGAGCGGTCGGCGGAGCTGGCCGACTCGGTGTCGATGGCGGCGCTGATCCTGCTGGAGCGGCTGAGCCCGCTGGAGCGTGCGGTCTTCGTGCTGCGCGAGGTGTTCGCCTTCAGCTACCGGGAGATCGCCGCCGCCGTGGAGCGGTCGGAGGCGGCCTGCCGCCAGCTCGCGGTGCAGGCGCGCCGCCACATGGACGCGGGCCGCCCCCGCTTCCAGGCCGATCGCCGGTCGCGGGACCAGCTCGCCGGGCGCTTCTTCGGCGCGCTCAGGGAGGGGGACCTCGAAGGGCTGCGGGAACTGCTGGCCGCCGACGTCCGGCTGGCCAACGACGGCGGCGGCAAGATCGGCAGTACGCTGCCCGTCCTCGGCCTGGCGAAGGTGGCCCGGGTGCTGTCCGTCGCCGTCGCGCCGTTCGCCCGGATCGGCGCGGTGCTGGAGGCGCACGAGGTGAACGGCCAGCCGGGCGCGATCATCCGCGACCGCGCCGGCCGGATCGTCAGCATCTGGACGCTCGACATCCTGGACGCACGCATCCAGACCATCCGCTCGATCGTCAACCCCGACAAGCTCCGGCATCTCGGCCCCATCGCCGACGCCCACGCGGTCATCCGCGAGAAGAAGCAGCAGGCACGCGCGGCGGCGCGGGGCGGTGTGCCGGTCACCGGCGTGCCGGACGAGCCCCGGTGACCGGCGGCCTGCCGGCGCAGCGGTCCGCCGGACCGCTGCGCCCGGTGTTCTAGTCGGTGAGCAGGATGTCGTCCAGGCACAGCGTGTACGGCGCGTCCGCGCCACCCACCTGGAACAACACCTGAGCCTCCGCGTCCGACGCCTTGGCCGTGGCCGCATAGGTGAACTTCTTCGGGCTGCCGCCGACCTCGGGGTAGCCGTCCACGATCGCGGCGGGCTTCGTGCCGCCGCCCTGGACCAGCGACCTGATCCTCGTCGTCTTCGTGGCGGTCGCCTCGAAGCTCAACTGGTAGGTCTGGCCGGCCCGGACCTCGATGCCGCTCTGCCCGACCATCGCGGCCCACACGTTGTCACCGCCCGCCGGGACCTGGGCGCACAGCCGCCCGCCCGTCACCTTGATCGGGGTGTTCTTGGACGCCCACCACCCCTTGACCCCGTTGTCCAGGGAGCCGTTCACCACGACGTCGCCGGCGGGCGCAGCGGCGTACGCGGGTGTGGCCGCCGCGGCCATCGCCACGAAGGCGCCCACGGCGATGAGACGCATCGGAAGAGAATTCATGATCGTGGGTCTTAGGGGGGCGACATCAGCGTCCACCTAGAGCCAATTCCCGGTCATTTGGTTGGGCCAAGTCGCCCCGGACGGCCGTCCCGTCCTGGCGCTCGGGCGGACCCCACCGGCAGGTCAGCGCCGCCAGGCGCAGCGTGAATCATCGGGTGCTCCGGAAGCTCCGGGCCCAGCGGCGCAGCTCGGTGACGGCCTCGTCGCGGGTGAGGGGACCGCGTTCCAGGTGAACCTCTTGGAGGTGCCGGATCGCGGCCCCCACCATCGGGGAGGGCGGGAGGCCGAGCAGCCGCATCACGGTCCTGCCGTCGAGCACGACGGGGACGTCGTCACGCCTGGCGTACCGCTCACGGTCGGCGGCGGCGCGGGCGTCGGCCTCCTCCCTGGCGCGGCAGGCGGCCTCCCACGCGTCGTAGCCGGGGGCGCCCAGGGCGTCCAGGCCGGCCCGGCGCCACCCCTCCAGGTCGCGTTCCCGCCCGAGGCCGACCGCGTCGAAGAGGTCGGCCGCGCCGGCTCCGACCGCTCCGAGGCGCGCGAGCACGGCGTTGATCGGCCAGTCGTCGCGCGGCGGTCCGACCCGGATCGAGGTGTGCTCGGGCCCCCAGCTCCGCCGGCCGTTCTCCCACAGGGCGGCAGCCTGGCTGCCGTCGCCACCCCAGAAGTCCGCCTCCACGTAGGCGCGGCGGCCGCCGCGGGACCATTCCTCCAGTCTCCCGGCGAACCCCGGGGACATGAGCGTGAACGGCCCGCTCTCCCGCCGCGCGCCGGTCAGCTCGTCGCAGATCTCGTCGGTCACCGGCAGCAGCCCCAGGTGCTGCCCGAGAGGCGCCACCACAGCCTGCGGCACTTCGCCCGCCAGGCAGCGGAGACGGTCGAACTCACCGACGACACCGTGGAGCACGTACGACATGCCCGCACCCTAGATCACCGCCTTCGTGATCCACGTCGCGCATGCCGCCGTGGCCGGCCCGTCTAGGGTGGGCGCATGGCCGAACGGCGTCCCTTGATCGCGCGCAGGCTGCGGCCGGGACACTGGCTCGCCGTCGACGCGTTCGCCGCCGTCGCCCTGACGATCGGGTTCTCGGTGCCGCCGGTGCTGGTGCCGGAGTCCGCCCGGGTGCCGCTCTTCGTGACCGTGCCGGGGTCCGCCCAGGTGCCACTCTTCGTGGCCGTGCCGGTGATCGCGCTGGCCTGCCTGCCGACGGCGGTGCGGCGCCGGTGGCCGGTACCGGTGTGCGCGGTGGTCCTGGTGGCGGCGGTGTGCGCGCCGTTCGCCGGATGGCACGAGGCGTTCGTGCCCTTGGCCGTCGCGCTGCACGCGGTGGCGCTGCTGCAGGCGCGCCGGACCGCGGTGACGGCGCTGGCCGCCGCGCTGGCGGTGACCGCCGCGGGCGCCGCGATCGGCGCCCCCTCCTGGACGGAGGCCGCCTCGGCGTGCGGGCGGCCACGGGCTGGCCGGGCTGGAAGAGCGGGTGATCCTGCACGGCGGCACGTTCTCGGCGGGACCGGAGCCCGGCGGCGGCTTCGCCGTCCGCGCGAGACTGCCCTTGCCGACCGGTTCCGGAAAGGACGAGAGGTGAGCACGTTCACGGTACTGGTCGCCGACGACCAGGCGTTGCTGCGCGCGGGCCTGCGCAGGCTGATCGACACCGCCCCCGGCCTGACCACCGCCGGCGAGGCCGGCACCGGGCAGCAGGCCGTGGAACTGGCCCGCGACCTGCGCCCCGACCTGGTGCTCATGGACGTCCGCATGCCCGGCCTCGACGGGATCAGGGCCACCGAGCTGATCCGGGCCGACCCGGCGACCGCCGGGACACGGGTGCTGATGCTGACCACGTTCGATCTCGACGAGTACGTCTACGGGGCGTTGCGCGCCGGAGCCAGCGGATTCCTGCTCAAGGACACCGGCCCCGGCGACCTGCTGGAGGCGCTGCGCATCGTCGGGGAAGGGCAGGCGCTGCTGGCCCCGTCGGTCACCACGCGGCTGATCGCGGAGTTCGCCCGGCGCGAGCCCGCCGCGATCCCGGCCGGGCTGGGGGCGGGGCTGGCGGCGGGGCTGGCCCAGGTGTCCGGACGGGAGCGGGAGGTGCTGGTGCTGGTGGCCCGGGGGCTGACCAACCCGCAGATCGCCGAGCGGCTCGGCATCGGGCAGGCGACGGTCAAGACCCATGTCCGCAGCCTGCTGGCCAAGCTCGCCGCGCACGACCGGGCGCAGCTCGTCATCGCCGCCTACGAGGGCGGCGTGGTCACGGCCGGTGGGCGGGCGCCGTCAGCGGCGGTAGGAGACCTCGGGGAAGGCGGCTGACGGGCCGCGCAGCAACGCCTGCGGACGGCCGCGCAGCGTCTGCTCGAAGAAGGCCAGCGGATAGGCGCGCTGGAAGGCCAGCGCCCGCTCGGCCGGGATCGTCCCCACGACCTCCTCCAGTTGCTCCTTCCCCAGCCCCAGCGGCCCGGCCGACAGGGGGATGAGCAGGACGTCGTCGCCGAAGGAGTTGTGCGCCGCCCCCTTGAGCGTCACGTTGAGCCGCCAGCCCCGCAACCCGTCCCAGAAGGCACGCAGGGTCGGATTGGTGGCCATGCCGCCCTTCCCGTCGGTGTCGACCACCATGTAGGGCCGGTCGAGGCCGGACTTCGCCACCTTGCCGAAGACGGCGCCGTCCAGGCCGAGGCCGGCCTTGATCCGCGCGTCGGCGTACATGGCGGAGGAGGTGGCCGCGCCGCCGAGCGAATGCCCGAACATGCCGATCCGCGCCCGGTCGAAGAGCGGTTTCCCGGCACGGCCGGGCACCTTCTCCTCCAGGGCGGGCAGGCTGTCCAGGACGAAACGCACGTCGGCCACCCGGACGTCCACCGCCTTGGCGAAGTCGGTCACCTCGGGCCCCGCCTCCACCCGTCCGCCGGGGAACTCCACCACCGCCGCGTCATAGGGATGATCGACGGTGACCACCGCGTATCCCCGGCTGGCCAGCTCCTCGGCGACGCCGGTCCCGTACGCGCGCGAGGCGTTGGCGCCCGGCGAGTACAGGACGACCGGCAGCTCGCCCAGGCTCGTGTCGGCGGGCGCGCCCTCGCGGCCGTCGGTCCTGTCCAGCAGCACCGAGCCCGGCTCCAGGTCGTTCATCTTCAGGTACCGGTCCGCCGCCGCCCGCGGCATCCAGGGGGCGACCGGGTGGGACTGCACGTCCCGGGCCGGGTACCACAGGCTGACCATCAGCTCCCGCCTCCTGCCCGAGCCGCTCCAGGGATCCGCGCGTGACTGATCCACCAGGTGGACCGAGACGGTGCCCACCGGATGCGGGCCCGTCGGCTTCGGAATCGTCAGGCGCTGCGGCGGGGTGGAGCCGCAGCCGGCCAGCGCGACAGTGAGGGCGGTGATGATGAGTGCACGTTTCACCCTTCCACGCTGCCAAGCGCGCACGGCCACCACCTCTGGCCTGAGAAGGACCTCCCGCTCAACCCAGAAGGGTAGAGCTCGACGGAGCTCGTCTTCGGGGATGACCGCCCCGCCAGCTGCCGGTGGAGCAGCAGCCACCTCATGGGACTCGTACCCGTCACCGCCCGCAGGTCGCGGTGAAAGGCTGCGGACGCTCATACCGACATGGACCCCCGGCTCCTCGACGGCGAGCGGACGGTCGTGGCGCTCCAGGGCCCAGTGCAGCCGGACGCGATCCCGTCGTCGCTCACCTCGACGGCGTGTTCCATGACCTGAGCCTGGCCGCCAAGCAGCTCAAGGGCCGGATCACCATCTCCGGCGAGAAGCCGACGGGTTGAGATCCAAGTGGGATGGCCCCCGCATTGGCCCTCAAAATGAGAGAAGGGGCTTCGGATGATCTCCGAAACCCCTCCACCTGCACCTTACGAGTGGGCGATACTGGGATCGAACCAGTGACCTCTTCGGTGTGAACGAAGCGCTCTCCCGCTGAGCTAATCGCCCGCCCTGTCGGCGCCTTGCGGTGCTGACGGGGAAAACCATACCGCACTCTCGGGGTGGTGGCGAAACGGAGCGACCGTGGGGCGATCTTCGGGAGCGCCCGGCGCGAGGGATTCGAGCGAAAGGCGGCGGTTGCCCATCGGCGTGGTGGGTCGGTGTCATACCATCGACGTGTCCCGGAAGACACCGATCGCGATCTTTTCGGTAGAAACGTTCTTGGTCGAGCCCGTCGGGGCAGGCTCTACAACAGCAAAACCCTTGCAAATACGACCCGATTGATGCCGTTTAGCCAGGTAGATGCCTAAATGTCCAGCTGTGATGTGCGTTACAGAAGGCCCTTGAGGCGGAATCTTTCCTACAGGTTTCTTCGTTCCGCGTCATAGCTCAGGACGAAGTCCGTCAGAGCAGTGAAAGCCCCGAAGAGGGGACCTACGACGAAAAGGTTTGGCTGACGATGAACAGCACCACCGTCTCCGCCGAGCTTGGCCTTCGGCTAGTGGTCCCCGACCGTACTACCGTCCCCCTGCTCGCCGGACTGAGCTACACAGCCGACGATCCGTATGCCATCCGCATGGCCTTCCACGTAGGGAACGACGAGCCGGTCGAGTGGATCTTTGCTCGTGAACTGCTGACCGTAGGCATCGTGCGGCGGGTCGGCGACGGCGACGTGCAGGTATGGCCCGCACGCGCCGATGGCGAGCGCACCCTGCACATCAGCCTCACCTCGCCGTTCGGGCAGGCGCTGTTCGAAGTGCCGCTGGCCCCCCTCACGGAGTTCCTCCACCGCACGTACGAGAAGGTGCCCGCGGGGCGCGAGACCGACTTCATGGACCTGGACGCCGAGCTCACCAACATGCTCTGGCCGTCCTGAACCGTCGCACCCGAGGCCCCGGCGTCCACCCCTTGGGTTCTAGGGTTCGTTGCAACACCCCACTTCAGGGGATGCGATGGACTTCGAGATCCGCAAGGTGCGCAAGGCGCAGGGGGCGAAGAAGCT